>JAFASL010000769.1 GCA_019244535.1 Alphaproteobacteria bacterium | reverse complement strand
GCTCAGTAAAGGTATGCCTTGCGAGGTCAGCACGATGCCGGTGCCGAACTCCTGAATCCGGGTCAGATAACCAGTATTGCCGGCTTGCCCGTGATTTTGCGCCCATTGCAGGATGCGGTCCCGCAGGCATAGATTGTCGTGCACGCTGATGAAATTTACGCTCTGCTCCGGCCGCGCAGCGAACATGCGGTCAAACAGATCGATCGGCTGAAACGGCGTATTCCCGAACCGTATGCTGCCGCGGCTGCCCGGCTGGATTTCGTTGAACGCATTGCCCTGGTTGAACATGTACCCGCCGTCGCCGCCGCCATTGAGGTCGTCGCCGCGGATCGCATCGCGGTATTTGATGCTGAATGCGCCGACATGGGCGTCAGCGATAAAGCCCAATGTGCCGAGGCGGACCTGGTCGGTGTCGTGCAATGGACCGCTGAACGCGTTGGGAATATCGACGCCAGTGGCCGCGTAAGGCTCGCCATAGATCAATAGCGTGCGGTCGGGGTATCGCGAGTTCAGATATTCGGCCCATCCGCCGACATTGGCGAATCGGAACACACCCATCAGGTCGAAGCGAAATCCGTCGATGTGGTACTCACCCGCCCAGTAATCCAGCGAGTCGCGTATCATGCGGTCGACCATCGGCACGCCGCCATCGAGGCTGCGTCCAGCTCCTGAAATGTCGTTCGGCAGAAAATATTTGCTGGTGATGTCGCCAAACACGTCGCCATTACCGACTGGCACATGGTTGTAGACGACGTCCATGATCACTCGAATGCCGGATTTATGAAATTCATTGATCATTGTCTTCAGCTCACGAACCCGATTGACGTAATCGGTGCCGGCGAATTGCGAGTATCGCTCCTCCGGGACATTGTAGTTCGCCGGGTCGTAGCCCCAATTGTAGCAGCTTGGCCCAGCCGAGGGCGGGCATGAGCTGGAATCGAAGATCGGCATGATCTGCACATGCGTTACGCCGAGGTCGACCAGATGGTCGATCCCGGTGGGCCGGCCGTCGACTTGCGCGCCGTGCTCGACGAGCCCCAGGAACTTGCCGCGCTTTCCGGGCGAGACACCTGAGCTCGGGTCGGCCGTGTAGTCGTGCACGTTGAGCTCGTAGATCACGGCGTCTTCGCGCTGCGCCAGTGGCGGGAGCGCAACCCAGCCGCCTTGCGGCTCGGTCTGGGAAAGGTCCATCACGACGTTGTTGTCGGTCGCCGGCTCGACCATCACGCCATAGGGGTCGCGCACGGTCTTGCCACCGATCACGAAATTGTAGCGTTTCAGATTGTGGTCACCCGGCACGGTGACCCGATAGACATCCGAATACTGGTCGGTGTCGGGGATCCGGCGCATTGGAATGGTCTGTTCCTGGTCCTCGAGTAAAAGCTTCACATCGTCGCTGTCGGGCGACCAGACCGCGAATGTCGTCGCTTGCGGCGCGTAGACCGCCCCCAGGGGCAGCCGCTCTGCCGATGCCGGAGCCGTGAACCACCCGAGCCCGGCTATCAGGATCAGCGGCCAGACCCACCGGATGACAAGCTCGGCGCCCCGCGCGGCACGCTGGTGTAATTTCCCATTCGGCACCCAAAGCATGGTGTCCCTCCTCGATCAGTACACTTCACAAGCATAGCTCCGGTTCGGCGCGTTCGAGTGTGGCCCAGCTCACACCAGGGGCAGGACGCGCGGCCTTGGCGGCCTCGGCGGTGAAGGTTAAGTTGGCGGGCGCAAGAAGGAGCGAAGCATGGATGATGTTGTCGACCCGATACTGCTCGATCTGGACCGATATGCGATCGGCCAGCCGGTGCCGCGCAGCGAAGACCCGGTGCTGGTGTCCGGAAAGGGCCGTTTCACGGATGACGTCAACCTCGCGGGCCAGGCCTATTGCGTGATCGTACGCAGCCATTATGCGCATGGGTTGATCCGCGGCATCGATATCTCCGCCACGCGCGAGATGCCGGGGGTGCTCGGCATCTACACGGCGGCGGAACTCGCCGCGGGAGGGATCGGTCCGTTGCCGCCGCGCCAGGTCATGAACAATCGGGACGGGACGCCGATGCTGAGCCCGACCCGCTATGTGCTGGCGACCGACAAGGTCCGCTATGTCGGCGACCCGGTCGTGGCAGTTGTTGCGGAGACGCTCGCGCAGGCGAAGGACGCCGCGGAGGGGGTGGTCGTAGACATCGACCCGTTGCCGGCTGTGACGACCGCGCGGGCGGCAGCCGCTCCCGGCGCGCCTCAGCTCTACGATGACGTGCCCGGCAATGTCGGGCTCGATTTTCACTATGGCGACAGCGAGCAGGTCGCCGCGGCGTTCGCCGATGCAGCCCATGTGACCCGCCTCGAATTGCGCAACAACCGCGTCGTCGTCAATGCGATGGAGCCGCGCGCGGGAGTGGCGCAATACGATCCCGAGCGCCAGCACTGGACCCTCCATGTACCCGGTCAGGGCGTGTTCGGGTTCCGCAACTACATCGCCGGCGTGTTCGGGGTCGGGCGCGACAAATTGCGAGTACTGACCGATCGCGTCGGCGGATCCTTTGGCATGAAGCAGCCAACTTACGCCGAATATTACTGTATTATGTATGCAGCACGCGAGCTTGGCCGCCCGGTCAAGTGGACCGACGATCGTTCGGGCAGCTTCGTGTCGGACACCCACGGCCGCGATGCCGAGGCGACGGGCGAATTGGCGCTCGACCGCGACGGCAATTTCCTGGCGGTGCGCCTCACCATTTTTGGCAACCTAGGCGCCACCTATGGCGCGCCCGGTCCGCCGACACGCAACGCCGTGCGCAACACGCTCGGCGTCTACAAGACCCCGCTGATCGAGGTCTCGACCAAATGCGTGTTCACCAACACGACCCCGGTCGGCGCCTATCGCGGCGCTGGCCGCCCGGAGGCCAATTACTACATGGAGCGGCTGGTCGACGCGGCAGCGACGGAAATGAGGATCGACCGGGTCGAGTTGCGCCGGCGCAATCACATCCCGCCCGAGGCAATGCCGTACAAGGCGCCGAACGGCACGACCTATGACAGCGGCGACTTTACGAACCTTTTGAACCAGGCATTAGAACTCGCCGACTGGGATGGTTTTACGGCGCGTAAGGCGCAAAGCCGCGCGCGCGGCCGCCTGCGGGGTCGCGGCATCAGCGACTACCTCGAACTGACCGGGCCACCCGGCCGGGAGATGGGCGGCATCCGCTTTGAGCCGGATGGCACCGTCACGATCATCACCGGCACATTGGATTACGGTCAGGGCCATGCGTCGCCGTTCGCGCAGGTGTTGAGCACGCGTTTAGGCATCCCGTTCCACAAGATCCGACTTCTTCAGGGCGACAGCGACGAGTTGATCGCCGGCGGCGGCACCGGCGGGTCGAAATCGATGATGACGAGCGGCACTGCGATCGTCGCGGCGGGCGACAAGGTCGTCGAGAACGGCAAGC
>JAFASL010000749.1 GCA_019244535.1 Alphaproteobacteria bacterium | reverse complement strand
CGCCGACACAGCAGTTGACTTGCACCTCGATGCCGTGCCGGACAATCTCGCCGCCGCCCTCGCTGCCACCAGGTTTCGGGCCTGCTTTCGCACCGGCGGGCGAGGGCGCGACGTAGTAGGCGATCGAGGAATATGTGTCGACCGCATTGGCCGAAACATTGAGCGGCTCCTGCCCGTCGACCGCAAAGCGCAGCTTCGACAGGAACCGGGTCTGGCGATAGTAAAATCCCTCGACCCCGCCGCCAATGAACCCGTTCAGATCGGCAATCAGAAAGCTATGTCCTTCGTAGGTGATCAGGTGCGCTAGTCTCGGCCGAAGCCGGTTGAGGCGTTTCATAAAAGCACGCATCCATTTCCTACAGAGGGCTGCAACCGGCCCAGGGGTCGGGCATCACAGAATAAACGTCAGTTTTGGCCGCGAAGTTGCCCTCCCTCCGAGCCGCCTTGATCGCCAGCGCAGCCGGAAGACGTGCGTGCCGGGCGTCATCCGCCGATTTTACATCTGGATTCCGGCGTGTCAGGCTGTCCGCGAACACGGCAGTTAGGAGGCGAGATGCGTGCGCTGAGAACCGCTCTGCTGACCCTTTCAGCAACCGCGGCCGCCACGGCTGCTCAGGCGGACGCGATAAATATCCTGTTCGTCGGGAACAGCTTTACGCATGGTCGCTACGACCCTGTGCGCACTTACAATGCCGGTTTCGGCAGCGGTGATGTGCACGACCTGCTGTGTCCGTCCGCAGCGACCTGCACCGAGCCGCAAATTCAGGTGGATCCCGCAAAAAATCCGCCGCCAGGGGCGACTTTGAACGACCAGCTGAACTATCTGAGCGCCAACCCGACGGCGCGATACAATGAACCCGGCCCTGAGGGCGGGCTGCCCGGTATCTTCCTGCAACTCACGAGGGAAGCCGGTCTGAGCTACAACGTGTCGGTTCTGGCGGTCAGCAGCGCCACGCTGACCGGCTACACGACCGGCACCTCCAGGCAGTACGCCGGCCAGATCGAAAATGCGAGCTGGAACCAACTCATACTGCAGGACCAGAGTTTCGAACCGCTCCCGAGCACCATCACAGTGAACGGCAACAGCGTGGCGACTCGCGGAAACTTCAGCCAGTTCCAAAGCGGCGTGAACCAGATCGTCAGCGGTGTCGATGCGGCGGATAGCATTGCCGGCAAGCCCTTTGCCAAAGTCACGTTGTACGAAACGCAGCCGCTGGCATCCTATGGCTACACTTCCAACAATCCAGCCGAGCCGATTTATGGCAGCTCTACCAGCCCGCCCGGGGGGCTGAATGCACCCTATGTGGGTGATGCGGATCCGATCGGCGCGATGGCTTCCGATCTGCACAATGCCTACAAGACCGCCGCGGCGAATGAGATGGCCGCGAACCCGAGCGGCAGCCAAGTCGCTGTCGCGCTCGCTGGCGATGCCTGGGTCACCGCGATGAACTTGGGGATCGCTGAGCGAAACCCTTATCTAGTGAACGAGCCCGCGACGGAAGTCGATCTCTGGGACAGCGATCCCCTGGATGCCTGCTGCACGACTCCGGTCGGCTACCACCCGAGCACGTACGGCGCTTATCTCAGCGCGTTGGTGCTGTTTGACCAGCTTACTGGCGTGAACCCCGAGACGCTGTTAGAGGAGTTCGACCCTTCGAATTCAAGCTCGGCGGCCGCCGCCTTGGGGATTTCGACGCAAATCGCCCAGCAACTCGCGGCGGCCGCGTTCGAGACCGTGCAGGCTGGCGGCCCGGTGCCGGAACCGGGGTCTCTGGCCCTTTTCGGTTGCGCGGTGCTCGGTCTCTGCGTGTTTCGCTTAGCACATCTCAGGCAGGTGCAGTTATCCCGGTGGCGTGCCGCAGCCAGGGGTTCGCCCGCACAAGCAGACGAGGGCCGAGCTCGGCGGCCGATCGCACCTCCAACAGGCCGAAATCGCGCATGATCTCCTCGCGCAATATATCGAGCGCCCGTTTCGCTCCGTCCTTCCCGGCGGCAGCGACGCCGTACAATGTCGCGCGGCCGACCAGCACCGCATCGGCGCCGAGTGCTAACGCCTTGATCACGTCGGTGCCGCGACGGAAGCCGCCGTCCACCAGGATCGCGATCCGGTCACCAACCGCCTGCCGTGCGGCCGGCAATAGGTCGAGCGGAGCGACGGCCCAGTCCAATTGCCGCCCGCCATGGTTGGAGATCGCGACCGCGTCGGCGCCGATTTCGGCGGCGCGAGCGATGTCCTCAACATCCAAGAGGCCCTTGATGACGAGCTTCCGTGGCCAGCGCTCGCGTATCCGAGCGATCGTGTCCCACGAGAGTGCACGATCCATCTGCGAGCGGATCCAATGCGCGCTGTCGAAAAATCCGCGCCGGTGTTTGGGGACAAACTCGACGACGTTCTCGAAGCGCGGCATGCCGTGGGTCAAAATCCCGCGCGCAAACCAACGCGGGTGCAGTAGCGCATCGAACTGAGAACTCCAGCTGAGTGATGTCGGACCGGCAGTCGTGCGCTTGTGCCACTCCCGGTTTCCATAGATTTGCGCATCGACGGTGACGACCAGTGCTTCGCAGCCGGAATCGCGCGCGCGATTGATCAGGGTTTCGCGCACGTTGGGCGGTCCGAAGACGTAGAGCTGCCACCAGTAGCGCAGCCCGGGCACGCGCGCGACGCGGGACATGGCGTCGTTCGACATCGTGCTCTGAGTGAAAGGAATGCCGAATTCCGCGGCCGCCTCGGCGAGGCGCAAATCGGCATGCGGCCAGAACAACTCGTTGAGGCCGGTCGGCGCAATGATCACCGGGATCGTCAATTTACGGCCGAACAGCACTGTCGAGACATCGCGACGCGACACATCGACCAGCGAACGGTGCAGGAAGCGCCATTCGGCGAGTGCAGCGATGTTGCGCGCCAAGGTCGCCTCGTCTTCGCCGCCGGCTTCCAGGTATTCGAGCACAAACCCCGGGAGCCGCCGGTGCGCCATCGCCCGCAGATCCTCGACCGTGACCGCATGGTCGAGGTTGGTGCCGGCATAAAACTGGCGCTGCGGGCTGGCGCCCAGCATGGCCGGTGAGCTCCAAGCCAACGTCCGGCCCGCCGGTGCGAAAGCGGGTGGCACCCGGCTGGCTCGGCGAGGACCTGGTCTCGCTGCCAACGCCAACGCACCAGCAGCAATTCCGAACACGGCAAGCACTGCTCCGTTGCGCCAAGCACTCTGCCTTTGGCCATTCCCGCCGGTCGACGGAGGCGGAGAGGTGGGTGAGGCAGCAGTCTCGCTCGCCGGCATCTTTTCGATCTGGTCCATCACAACTCCCCGCGTCGCCCGAGCTCGCGGATACGGTCGCCGATACGCCAGGCGAGCGCCTGGATCGTCAATGACGGATTGACACCCGCGACCGTCGGGAACAGCGAGCCGTCGCAAATCCACAGATTGGGAATGTCCCAGCAGCGTCCGTCGGCGTTGGTCACGCTGTCATTTGGACTGCTGCCCATGCGGCAGGTGCCGCCGAGATGCGCCGTGTCCTCGGCTGACCAGATGTCCCTGCCGCCTGCCGCTTCCAACGCTGCGGACATAAAGCGTATCGAGTGCCGGTAGAGCTTCCTGTCCTCCTCGCCGTAGGAGAAGACGACGCGCGGAATGCGCAGGCCGTACTCGTCCGTTTCGCCGGCCAGTTCGACCCGATTCTTTTCCTGCGGCAACACCTCACCGACGATCTTGAGCCCGGCCTGATGGTTGTATTTGGCCATCTCGTTGCGAAGCTCCATCCCCCAGAGGCCGCGCTGTCCCGTGATCGTGCCCGCCCATTCGATCGGCAAGGGCCCCTGGCTCATAAAGGCGTAACCGCCCGGGAAATCCTTCCCGGTCTCGGCGTAGTTCCAATGCTCACAGATCGCCAATGACGGCGGCGCCTTGTACCAGCGGATTTCTTCGTCGAAAGTGCCGTAAACCGCGTGATTCGACTGAACCATAAAAAATTTCCCGACCTTGCCGCTGCCATTGGCGAGCCCGTCGGGAAATTGCGGGCAGGCGGAATTGAGCAGCAGACGCGGCGTCTCGATCGCATAGCCGGCAACCACGACGTTTTTTGCGCGCTGCCGGCGCCACTGGCCTTCGCGATGGTATTCGAGCCCTGTAACCTTGCCGTGCGGCCCGACCTCGATACGGCCGACCATCGCCAGATCGCGGATCTCGGCGCCGGCCTCGATCGCCCACGGAATCCACGTGACAAGCGCGCTTTGTTTTGCGTTGGTCGAACAGCCGAATTTGCAGAACCCGCGATAGACACAGGGATGCGCCTTGCCGCGCGGCGCGGAAATGGTGGCCAGCGGCGTCGCCGCCCATTTGACGCCGAGCGCCTCGCAGCCGCGCGCCAGGATGAGCCCGGCCGCATTCATCTCATGCTGGCGGTAGGGATAGCGCCCGCGCGGCGGGCCCCATGGATAATTGACTGGCCCGGCGATCTTCAGCGCATCTTCCGTCAGATCGTAGTAACGCCACATCTCCTCCGGCTCGATCGGCCAATCGACGGCATAGCCGAGCCGCGAGCGCGCCTTGAATCGGTCCGGGCGAAAGCGCAACGACACCATCTGGAAATGCACGGTGCTGCCGCCGACTGATTGGCCGCTGTTGTTGTCCCCGAGCTGAACCGGATCGTCGCCGCCCGTGATGCGCTCGCCGAGCCAGAAAAGTTTTCTCTGCTCGTATTCGTCGGAAGCGAAATCCTCGAGCGGGCGCCAATAGGGGCCGGCATCAAGAGCGACGACCGAAAATCCCGCTTCGGCCAACTTACATGCCAGAGTACCCCCACCCGCGCCGGTCCCAACGATCGCGAAATCGACTTCGTCCTCATCGCGCCGGCAACGCATCGGGATCCACCCGCCGGGTCGGAAGACATCCGGCGCGCGCCCGTCCTTCGCGCGCGGGCTAGCGGGCATAGCGCTCTTCCGCTTCCCAGGAATCCCGGCGGTCAAAGCCGAGGCGGACATAGCCGCGCGGCGAGGCCGGGCCGCCAAAGCCGATCTCGCTCCAAGCGGCGGGGTGCGCGTAGTAGACGCTGACCACCTCGCGCAACAGCAGGTTCGAGAAGAAGCGCTTTGCGGACAAGCCCTGCCAAGCGGCGCTGCGCGTGTCGTTATGCTGGATTGCCCGCAATACCGCGTCCTGCTGGTTTGCCGGCAATTCGCGGAACCCGCCACCCCAGCGCGCGCGGGCCTCGTCATCGATCGCCGCAATGCCGCGGCGCCAGGCATCCCGCATTGGCGGCATTGCCTCGAACCGGTAACCGTCACCCTGGTTCTTGAACAGCTTTTCATCGATGAATGGGACGATCGGAACGGGCCGGTCGCGGCGGTCGGGCTGCGGGATCAGCCGCTCGCACACTGCTTCCAGTATTTGCCATTCGGCTTCGCTCAGGAAGCGACGGTCGGGCACCTGGTGGAGCCGCCGATTGACTACGGCTCGTGTTTGGTCGTTCCACGACGGCGAGTCCCATTTGTCGAGGACGTCGTAATCCGGGAAGCGCTCGTGAAACCGCTCGCTCATGCCGCTTCCATCAGCTTGACGGCGGCGAGCCCAGCGACAGCCACTCCTGTAAAGGATGGCGGTGCCGGCAATGGGGGTCCGTTCAGCAGGTTC
>JAFASL010000736.1 GCA_019244535.1 Alphaproteobacteria bacterium | reverse complement strand
TGCAGCGCTGACGGAAAGCCGGATTCGTGCAATCACCCGCTGCAATGCGTGTGAAGACGACGTCTTTAACGAGCGGCTCGAACGGAGCCGCCAGACCCGCGATGTTCCCTTCGCGGTCGGTGGCAAATGAGATGGCGAGCCGGTCGGGCAGCAGGCGGCCGGGCGCCTCGGGCAGCTCGAAGGTATCGTAGTGCCGATGCGCGAGCGGCTCGGAAATACCGCGATACGCCCAGTTCAATTGGCCTTCGGCATGGGTGATTGTGATCCGGCCGTAGCCCGGATGGTCGTAATCACCGGCAAAGTCCGCGAGGTCATGGCTGGGGCGGGTGTTCAGCCGCCGCGCCGCCTTCCGGGCCTGCCGGTCAATTTCGAGCTGCGCCACGAATTTGCGGCGCCGCTCACGAAAACGATCGAGCCAGGGTATCGGCTCTTTGCCGCACACCCGGTCGAAGACATAATTCGCGAGAATTACCGGAACCGCGCTCTCACTACGATTGGTGAACACAGCAACACCGAAACCGCGATCGGGCAGCATCGTCATCAGCGTGCCCCAGCCGATCCAGCCGCCGCCGTGGCTCACGACGCGCTCGCCGCGATAGCTGCGGGAGCCGAAGCCGAGGCCATAATGCACATCACTGTCCTCGGCGAACTCGGATGCGCTGATATGCACGCGCGGTGTCTGAAGTTGCTGTATCAAACTCGGCGACAGGAACCGTTGTCCCTCGAACTCGCCCTTGTCGAGATGCAGGCGAAGCCAGTTCGCGAAGCTCGCAATCGAGGTATTGATGCCGCCCGCGGCCGTCACGCGGATCGGCCAGCGTTGCGCGCGCAGGCGGGTGTCCCCGTCCATCGCGTAGGGCACGGCAGCATTGGCGGCTGCGGCAAGATCCTCCGCCGTGAACGTCACATTCATGTGCAGCTTGTCGGTCAGTCGAGCGCGGGTAAATTCGCTCCAACTCCGGCCGCTGATGCGCTCGGCCACCATGCCCGCGACGAGATAACCGAGGTTTGAGTATTGGAAGGTGCTGCGAATGTCGTCGCTGGGCTCCAAATAGTGCATTGCCGCCAGCATTTGCGCTGGCGAGAGATCGCCTGGCATCCAGATCCAGTCATGACGCGGCAGGCCGGAATGATGGCAGAGCAAATCGCGTACTGTGACGCGGTCGGTCGCAACGGTGTCATAGAGCCGGAATTCCGGGATGTAGTCCCGCACCGGTTTCTTCCAATCAAGGCGCCGCTCGTCCACCAAAAGGGCCAAGCCCGTGGCGGTGAACGATTTCGTGATCGAGCAGATCAGGAAATGCGTGTCGGTTGTCACCTTCAAACCGGCTTCGACATCGCGAAGGCCGTAGGCGCTGACGAGCGCCACCTCGCCGTTTTTCACCACTGCAACGGCGAGCCCTGGAACCTTCCACTCGTCCATCGCTTCGGCGATGAGACGTTCGAGGTCAGGAACGAAGGACGCAATAGGTTCGCTGCGCGCGAAGGCTCTCGATGTCATCGAACAAATTACTCAGCTGTCTAGCTCGCGCGACCAAATCGCTCCGATCTTCGCGCGCACTTCCGCCGGCACGGCGTAGTCCTTGAGGACCTGATCCGTCTCGCGAAAGCCGCTGCATTCCCGTTGAACGGCGAAATTCCACAGGGCGTACGCGGCAGCATCGACGAGACGCGCTCGTTGCGGGTCGCCGGTATCGGCTGCCGCCTTGCCGCTACTCCCCCGCATATCGAACGCGTCCAGCGCATCGAGGGCATCCCGCAGTTCCTGGGCAAGGCGGCCGATTGTCGCCGCCTGCTCCTGACGAATCTCATATTCAAGGACGTCCAGTCCAGTTCTCAAGCGCATCGCGATGACCCTGTCAGTGGCCTGGTGCTTGGCGGACAGGCAATGGACCGCGGGTTGAATGGAATATAGCTCGAACAGGTGACATCGCGAAAGCCATAGGCCCTGATTGGCGCCACCTCGCGGTTTTGCACCACCGCGACGGCGAGGTCTGGAATCTTTCACTCATCCATCGCTTCGGCGATGAGAGGTTCGAGGTCAGGAACGAAAACCGCAATAGATTCGGTCTGGCGGACAAAGTGGGATGCCATTCGCAAGACTCCTTTATTGGAAGCCTCCGTTGGGACCACGGGGATGCCCTCTCTGCGCTTATGCTCCGCTAATTCAACGTTGCTGCATTACCGCGGCTTAGCATCGGCACTGCGATGACCCCCAATTTCCAAAGGCCTTGAGACAGGGCGTGCCATCGACTTCCGCGAGGGCGAGAAGATTGGCGAGGAGGCGTTGGGATCCTCGTTCGCCCCGCGGTGACCCTGGACAAGTCCAAGCCCAAAGCTAATCCACGCAATCAAACAATTCCGTGGATCAGCAGGTATTGGCACGGATAGATTGAAGTCGCCGCCACAATTTCAAAGCCAGAAGGATGACAGAAGCCAGCCTCGACGTCGTCGGCATCGGCAACGCGATCGTCGATGTGATCGCCAATGCCGAAGACGCGTTTCTCGCCCGGGAAGGGCTCGTCAAAGGGACAATGGCGCTGATCGATGCGGAGCGCGCCGATGCGCTCTACCAGATGATGGGCCCGGCGATCGAGGCCTCGGGCGGCTCGGCCGGCAACACGATGGCGGGGCTCGCCTCGCTCGGCGGCACCGGCGCTTACATCGGCAAGGTGCACGACGATTTGCTCGGGCAGATCTACCGACACGACATCACTGCGGCGGGCGTGCGCTTCGAGACGCCTGCCGCGACCAGCGGTCCCGGGACCGCGCGCTGCCTGATCCTCGTGACCCCTGACGGACAACGCACGATGAACACCTATCTCGGCGCCTGTGTCGAGCTCGGCCCGGCCGATATAGACCCCGAGACGGTCGCAGCCGCACGGATCACTTACCTCGAAGGCTATCTCTTCGACCCGCCATCGGCGCAGCAAGCGTTCCGCAGAGCCGCTGCCATCGCCCACGCTGCGGGACGTCAGGTGGCGCTGAGCTTGTCCGACCCGTTTTGCGTCGGGCGGCATCGCGCCGCGTTCCGCGACCTCGTCGCGGGTCATGTGGATATCCTGTTCGCAAACGAGGCGGAGATCTGTTCGCTGTACGAGACTAATGATTTCGGCACGGCAGCGGCGGCGGTGCGCCGGCATGTCGCGATCGCCGCCCTGACGCGCAGCGCGGCGGGGAGCGTCATTCTCGCGGCTGGAGTAGAGCACCCGGTCGCGGCGGCGACTGTCGCGCGTGTCGTCGACACCACCGGGGCGGGCGATCTCTATGCCAGCGGCTTCCTTTACGGCTTGACCCGCGCCCTGCCGCTTCCCATTTGCGGCGAGATCGGCAGTTTGTGCGCTGCCGAAATAATCAGCCATGTCGGCGCCCGTCCCGAGATCAAGCTGTCGCAACTGTTAGCTGAGGGCGGCGCCTGACGTCACCGCCGCTCTCCGAGCGGGCAAGGTTGCTTGTGTTCAATGGATATTCGCAACATCGCAATCATCGCCCATGTCGACCATGGGAAGACGACGCTGGTCGATGCGATGCTGCGCCAGAGCGGCGCGTTCCGCCCTAACCAGCAGGTCGCCGAGCGCGCTCTCGATTCCAACGAGCTCGAACGCGAGCGCGGCATCACAATCCTTGCCAAATGCACCTCGGTCGTGTGGCGGGGCGTACGGATCAACATCGTCGATACGCCGGGTCACGCCGATTTCGGCGGCGAGGTCGAGCGCATCCTCGGCATGGTCGATGGAGCGCTGGTGCTGGTCGACGCCGCTGAGGGTCCGATGCCGCAGACCAAATTCGTGCTCGGCAAGGCGCTGAGCCAGGGGCTGCGGCCGATCGTCGTGATCAACAAGACCGACCGGCCGGACGCCCGCGTCCAGGAAGTGCACAACGAGATCTTCGATCTGTTTGCAGTGCTCGACGCGAGCGAGGCACAGCTCGATTTTCCGACGGTGTTCGCCTCCGGGCGCGACGGCTGGGCGACAACAGAGATTGCCGCTCCACGCACGGATTTAGCACCGCTATTCGAGCTTATCCTCGCGCATGTCCCGCCGCCCGTCGCCGATCCCGATGCGCCATTCGCGATGCTCGCGACGACGCTCGAATACGATCCGTATCTCGGCCGCGTCCTGACCGGGCGCATCCATTCGGGAGTGGCGAGGCTCAACATGCCGGTCAAATCCTTGCGGCGCGACGGCCAGGTGATCGAGCAGGCGAGGCTGACCAAGTTGCAGGCGTTTCGCGGGCTCGAGCGGCGGCCGATCGAAGAGGCGGCGGCGGGCGACATCGTCGCGGTCGCCGGGCTCACGCTGACCACCGTCGCCGACACGATCTGCGCGCCCGAGGTGACCACCGCACTTGCCGCCGATCCGATCGACCCCCCGACACTCGCGATCACTTTTTCGGTCAATGACAGCCCGCTCGCCGGTCGTGAGGGTACCAAGGTAACCTCGCGCATGATTGGCGAGCGGCTGTTTCGCGAGGCCGAGGGCAATGTCGCGATCCGCGTCAGCGAAAACTCCGAAAAGGACGCCTTCGAGGTCTCCGGGCGCGGAGAATTGCAATTGGGCGTGCTGATCGAGACGATGCGGCGCGAGGGGTTCGAACTATCGATTTCGCGCCCGCGCGTGCTGTTCACGACCGATCAGGCGACGGGCCGGCGGCTCGAGCCGATCGAGGAGGTCGTCATCGATGTCGACGAGGAATTCGCCGGGGTCGTCGTCGACAAGCTGAGCCGCCGCAAGGCCGAGATGCAGGAGATGCGGCCCTCTGGCGGAGGCAAATTACGCTTGTCCTTTCACGGACCGACGCGCGGCCTGATCGGCTACCAGGGCGAGTTCCTTGCCGACACGCGCGGCACCGGCGTCATGAGCCGTTTGTTTCACGACTACGCGCCTTACAAGGGTCCAATTGAGGGCCGCCGTAATGGCGTTCTGGTGTCGAACGCCAACGGTTTTGCCGTTGCCTATGCGCTTTGGAACCTCGAAGAGCGCGGGCCGATGTTCGTCGAGCCCGGCACGCAGGTGTATCAGGGCATGATCATCGGCGCGCACAGCCGCGGCAACGACCTCGACGTCAACCCGCTTAAAGGAAAACAGCTCACCAACATACGCACGACGGCTAAAGACGAAGCCGTGCGGCTGACCCCCCCGCAGATCATGAGCCTAGAGCAGGCGATGGCCTATATTGCCGATGACGAACTCGTTGAGGTTACGCCGCTATCGATCCGCCTGCGCAAGCGGCTGCTCGATCCCAATGACCGCAAGCGCGCGACCCGTGCCGCCGCGGCAGAGTAATAGCCACGCCCGGACCCTCACCCACCAAGCCTTCGGGCTTGGTCCCCCCTCTCCTGCAATACGCGGAGGGTGCCGAACGCAGCGGGGCGGGTGAGGGCCAGCCGGTCGCGGGTTTGACTTTGCGGTTTCGCCAACTATACTTCATAGCTTCCCAACGGACTTCGAGCGGATGAGCAGCAAGCGTCAAGAACCCAAATACAAGATCAACCGGCGTCTCCAGGTGAACTTGTGGGGGCGGCCGAAGAGCCCGCTCAACCGTCGCGAATACGGGCCGGGTCAGCACGGGCAGAGGCGCAAAAAGCCTTCGGATTTCGGCACGCAGCTCGCCGCCAAGCAGAAGCTCAAGGGCTACTACGCCAATATCGGCGAGCGCCAGTTCCGCCGGCTCTATGAAGAGGCGGTGCGCCGTCGCGGCGACACCGGCGACAATCTGATCGAATTGCTCGAGCGGCGGCTCGATGCCGTCGTCTACCGGATGAAGTTTGTGCCGACGCCGTTTGCCGCGCGCCAGCTGGTCAATCACAAGCACGTGCTTGTCAACGGCGAGCGCGTGAATATTCCGTCCTACACCGTGCGCGACGGCGACACGATAGAGTTGACGGCGAAGGCGAAACAGCTGGCGCTCGTGCTCGAAGCCTCCAGCTCCGGCGAGCGCGATGTGCCCGATTACCTCGAGATCGACCACGACCGGATGCGCGGGCGCTTTATTCGCGCTCCCAAACCCACCGATGTCCCATATCCGGTATCGATGGAGCCGAATCTGGTCATCGAATACTATTCGCGCTGACCTGCAGCGCGCTGCCCAATCGCGCATTCCCGACTGTTATGGCCCGCTCGATCCGCAGATGCCGGGATGTGCTTGTCGCGGTGAGCGTCGCGCTTCTGTCCGCGTCGCTCTGCTTGGCGGATGAACCCGGCGCTCAAGTAAAGCCGGTGATGGTGGAAAAACTGCCGAATGTCCCGGGCAAGAGCATTTCGGCCGTCCTTGTAAGCTATGCTCCAGGCGCCAAATCGGCGAGGCATCATCACGCAGGCAGCGTTTTGGTCTATGTCCTGTCGGGCGCCATTCGCTCGGAAAACTCCGCGACCGGCCCGGCCAAGGTGTACAAGGCGGGCGAGAGTTTTTTCGAACCGGCCGGCAGCGAGCACCTGATCAGCGAGAATGCCAGTACCGTCGAGCCGGCGAGCCTGCTTGCGGTGTTTGTCGCAGATGACGGTGCGCAGCTCACCACGTTCGATAAATAACGCTTACCTGCTCGCGGCTCTTTCGGTTACGCAACCGCCTTCCTGCTCGACACTGATGGAAGCGCCCGCGCGGAGCGAGCGCCATCTCGACAGGCGATTGCGATGCTTATCCTGCACCTCTCGATCGTCCTTCTGCTGATACTGCTGAACGGCGTCTTCGCGATGGCGGAGATTGCGCTGGTCTCGGCTCGGAAAGCGCGCCTTGTGCCGCTCGCCGAGGGCGGCAATCCGGGCGCGCAGGCGGCGCTCGAGTTGAAGGCCGATCCCTCCCGGCTCCTGTCGACGGTTCAGATCGGCGTCACGTTGATCGCCGTTCTCTCGGGCACCTTCGGCCAGGCCACTCTGGGCGAAAGGCTGGAGCGCGCGCTCGGCGGATTTTCCGGACTGGTCGCGCAATACGCTCACGTGATCAGCATGGCCGCTATCGTGATCGGCATCTCGTATTTCTCGCTGATCCTCGGCGAGCTCGTCCCGAAGCGGATCGCGCTGCTCCACCCCGAACGCATCGGTGCCGCAGTCGCCCGATTGATGCGGGCGATTGCCCGAGCGGGCGCGCCGGTCGAATGGTTCTTGAGCGCCTCGACCGATTTCGTGCTGCGTCTCCTGCCCGTGCGGAGCCAGGGGGCCGCGCCGGTAACAGATGAGGAGATCAATTTCTTGCTGCGCGAGGGCGCGGCGACTGGCCATATTCCGCAAGCTGAGACCGCGATCGTCGAGATGGCATTGCGGCTTGGCGACCGGCGCGCGAGCGCTGTCATGACGCCGCGGACACAGATCGAATGGCTCGATCTGGACGACGGCGAGGACGAGAACCGCCGCAAGATCCGCGCGAGCCGTCATTCCCGTTTCCCGCTTGTGCAGGGCGGCTCCCAACAGGTCATCGGCATTGTCCAGACTAAGGATCTGCTCGCCGCGTGCCTTGCCCGAGAGCCGCTCGATCTGCGGGCCGCGACACGGCCGCCGCTTTATGTGCCAAACACGGTCACCGTGCTCCGCGTATTGGAGGTGTTCAAGACATCCGGGGAGCCGATGGCGCTGATCGTCGACGAGTATGGCGATCTCGAGGGCCTCGTGACGCCGAGCGACATTCTCGAGACCCTGGTCGGCGATATACCGGGCTCGCCCGAGGCTGACCAGCGCATCGTGCGGCGCGATGACGAGACTTGGCTGATCGACGGCATGGTGGGGCTCGACGAGCTGAAGCAGGTGCTGGGGATCTCTCGCCTGCCCGGCGAAGATCCCGACTTCCACACTCTCGGCGGCTACCTGATGGCCCGGCTCAACCGTGTTCCGATGGAGGCCGACCGCATCACCGCCGGCGACTGGCGCTTCGAAGTGGTCAAGATGGACGGCCGCCGGGTCGACCGGGTTTTGGTGTCGCCGGTCAAGAGCAGGGGCCGGCGTTGATGAGGAACAAAGATGAACTTCGATCCCCGTGCAGCGGAAGCACCTCGCGGCATCCCTAACCTTTGCAAACTGTGGAACGAAATTTGCGCGTGGCGGTGGGCGGCTGGGGTTCTCGC
>JAFASL010000649.1 GCA_019244535.1 Alphaproteobacteria bacterium | reverse complement strand
ATGGCGCATCTTCAATCTCCATGTTCAGCGCCGCGCCGGGCGGCGTCTAAACCAGTGGCTCATCCGATATCTTCTATGATTTATCGAAAAGGTGTGCTGGCGCTAACTTATGGTGTCCGGGCCGCCACGGTAACGGGGGTCAAGCAGAGCGGCCGCAGGCGAGCATAACCTATTTATGCGCGCGTCAGCATCGAACCGGTATCGTTCAGGCGGGCCCGTGGACGGGATCTTCCTCTGATGACATCGGAGGCCGGCCTCATATTCGCCAGACCAGCGCCTTCATCACGAGGCTGACACCGCAAACAATCAGCAGGATCAGGACGGCGCGGCGGAAATTGATCTCGCTCGTCCGGCGGACGCGGGATTACATCCTGCGGGGACGCGCCGCGCGGTTGAAGCCGCCGTCGCGTGAGAATCGCGCGGAGGCGATTGAGCTGTTCGAGCGTGCGTTGGCACTCGATCCAGATTCGGTCGCAGCCCAAAGCTGGCTGGCAATCGCGCTCACCGCCCGTGTCCTTGATCTTATGACCGACATGGCGGCCGCCGATGTCGCGCGCGTCGAAGGACTGGCCGAGCGGGCCTTGGCCGCTTCGCCCCGCAGCCCGCTCGTGCGTTTCGCCAAAGGCCAAGTAGTGCCCGCTTGCAGGCCCTCGGCTCTTGGGGCGTACCGAAGGTCCGCGCCTTGTTCGAAGCCAGCTATTTCGCCGGTCTGCGCAAGGCCGGAATGCCGGAGGAATGCTGCTCAGCAGGGCGCGTATGTGACGCAACAGTCCGGCGGCGACCAGGGCTGCGGCAAGAACAAGCACTTCGCTGCGCTCTTCATCATGTCATCGAGAGCCACATACACAGTGACCCACGCGTCTTTCACATCGGGTGTGAAGTCGGGTCCTATTCCCTTTTTTCGAGCGTCCACATCGGCGCCGCGGCAACCTTTCATCCAGGAAGCCGCGGTGAACAGTTGTCCCCGCAGCTTCAGACTGGGCTGTTGGGCGGAAAGGAGGGTTTCCGCTTCTCGCGGTGCGAGGCAAGGCCTTCTTTCACCTCCGGCCCGGTAAAGCCGAGAAATTCGAGCGCCAATGACGTATCGAAGGTCGGTCCCATTGCGCGCAACCAGTTGTTCAACGCGTATTTGGTCCAGCGGATTGCGCTCTGCGCGCCTTCGGCCAGACGGGTGGCGACCTCCACTGCTTTCGCATCCAATTCGGAGTCGTCGACCGCGAGGGAGATCAACCCGATGCGCTCGGCTTCCCCGCCCAATACCTGATCGCAAAGCAGCAGGTAATATTTGGCTTTGGCGAGCCCGCAGAGTAGCGGCCACAGGATCGCGGCGTGGTCGCCTGCTGCAACTCCCAGACGCGTATGCCCGTCGATGATCCGGCAGTCCTTTGCTGCAATGGAAATATCGGCCAGCAATCCGCAGACGAGCCCGGCTCCGACCGCGACGCCGCGCATCGCGCTGACCACCGGCTTGCTGCAGTTGATGAGATTGTAGACAATGTCGCGCGCCTCCTTCCATTGGCGGGCCCGCGCTGCGAACTCGTCGATGTTCTCCTGGATGATTGCAAAGTCGCCCCCAGCCGAAAATACGCGGCCGGCACCCGTCAGGATCACCGCGTTGACGCTCGCGTCCCGGTCGACGTCGCGCCAGATCTCGCCGAGTTCTGCATGCAACGCCGCATCCGTCGTGTTCATCCGGCCATTCTCCATTGTGACGCGGAGAACCCTGGGGTGCGGGCGGTCGAATTTGAGCCGCGTATAGCGGGCATAAGAATCGGTCATCTGCGCCTCTCCGGAACCTAAGGATCGTCGTGCTCCGGGCATCAGGATAGCAGATGGATCTCCGAGACCGGCGCTGCCGGTGGTTCGGCGGCCATCGCATCCTCCCAGCTCGACAGCGCGATCCTATCGCGCACGGTTTTTATAGTACAATCGGCCAATGGCGAACCATTCATTGCAGATCCGCCGGGTTGCCGGGGCGCTGGGCGCCGAGATCGGCGGGGTCGACCTCGCCGAGGATCTCGACGAACGCACGGTCGCCGAGATCCGGCGCGCCTGGCTCGACCACCTCGTGATCTTCTTTCGCGCGCAATCGCTGGCGCCGCAGCAATTTCTCGCTTTTGCGCGGCGCTTTGGCGAGGTGGTCGAATATCCGTTCATCAAGGGGATCGACGGGTTTCCCGAGATCACGCCGGTGGTCAAGCTCGAGCACGAAACAGTCAATTTCGGTGGCCTCTGGCACACCGACACGGCCTATCTCGAACATCCGCCGATGGGCACGATGCTGATTGCCCGCGAGGTGCCGCCCTTTGGCGGCGACACCCTCTTCGCGAACATGTATCTGGCCTATGAGAGCTTATCCGCGGGCATGAAGCGGCTTCTCGACGCGCTCGTCGCGGTCAACTCCTCGGCCAAGGCCGACGTCACGAAGACCCGCGAAGACCGCGTCCGCGATGCCGCCAAGACCGACTCGAAGCGCGAATATGAGGCCCCGCATCTGGTCGTACGCACGCACCCGGAGACCGGCCGCAAGGCGCTCTACGTCAATGGCGGCCACACGGTTCGCTTCAAGGACATGACCGAGGCGGAAAGCACGCCGCTATTGCAGTATCTGTTCGCGCACCAGCAGCGTCCCGAATTCACCTGCCGCTTCCATTGGGAAGTCGGTTCGATCGCCTTCTGGGACAATCGCTGCGCACAGCACAACCCGATCAACGACTACCATGGCCACCGCCGCGTCATGCACCGCGTCACGCTGGCCGGCGACAAGCCGCACTAAAGCTCGGATCAGCCCGCCGATGCGCGCTGCATGATGCCGCTGGCGGCGCCGGGGTCATAACCGGCGGCGACGCGAACGTCGACGACGCACACTTTGCCGCCACGGACTGCGGCGACAGCTTCGGTGAGCGCGGCGACAAGGCGGCGCGGATCGTCGATCGGGCCGATGCCGGTGCACCCTTGCGCGCGGGTCATTGCGGCAAGGTCGATGTCGGGGTCGCGGATCGCCTGGCCGATCCAGCGGTTCTCCATCGGCCGGCCGCGCTCGCGGGCGACGCGCTCCTGATGCAGCTCGTCGTTGAAGAACGAGCGGTTGTTGGCGATCACGACCAATAGCGGGATGCTGTTGCGCACTGCGGTCCACAGCGCAGTGACCCCCATCAGGAAATCGCCATCGCCGAGCACCGCGATCGGCAGGCGCTCGCTGTCGCGCAATGCCAATGCCGCGCCGACCGCCATGCCCGGCCCCGAGCCGATGCCACCGCCGCCATCGGCGCCCAAAAAATCGAGCGGATGCCGGAAATCCCACAGATGCTCGCCCCAGCTGAGCGGCAATCGGATCATCGACACCGGTGCGCCGCCGAGCGCCTCTTTCAGCGCCGTCGCCAATAACGGCACCTCGATGATCGAGGCCGTTTCCAGTGCGGACAATGGCGGTGGACCGCGACGGTCGCGTGGCGCCGGCAATGGCGGGGCATTCGGACGCAATCGTTTGACCCCGGCCAGCAGGGCCGGCACCGCCGCCTCGGGATCGGCCATTAGATAGACATCGGCGGGCGGCAGCCCCTGGTAATCCATGCTCCAGCCATTGTGGACATACTGGTCGATCGAGACCTGGATGACCTTGCTGGCCGGCGCCTTGCCATGGCACGCCCCCTTCAACGTCCCAGCGAGGTCGATCCAGTCGAGGCTGAGGATCACATCCGCCGCGGCGACCAATTCGATGCCGGCCGGCGACAGCGACGTGGCGGGTCCGGCCGCGTGCAACGGATGGTCGGTCGGAAAAGCGGCGCCGGCCTTGCGGTCGGTCATCACCTTCGCGCCAACCGCCTCTGCCAGATCGATGCGCCGCTGCCACGCTTCGGGATCGCGCGAGCAGCGTCCGGCGAGGATCACCGGACGTTCGGCACGGGCGAGCAAGCCGGCGGCCTCGCGCAAAGCCGGGCCGGCCGGCTCCAATGCAACGGGCGGCGCAAAGCGGGTGGTCTGCGGCAAGGGCGGCGCCGCGGCGATCTCGTCCTCCTGCAATTCCAGGTTCAGATTGATGTAGACCGGGCCGCAAGGCGGAGTCTGCGCGATCATATTGGCGCGCAGCAATGCCTCCTGCGCCGCCCCGATCGAGGACGGCTGGTCGTCCCACTTCGTGTAATTGCGGATCAATGCGCCCTGGTCGCGGGCGGTGTGGATCCATTCGATCCAAGGTCGGCGGCGCACCGCATCGACCGCCCCGGTCGCGCCGAGCACGATTATCGGCACGCGATCGCACCAGGCGTTGAAGAGCGCCATCGTCGCATGCATCAGCCCGACATTGGCATGCACGATCACGGCGAGCGGGCGCCCTGTCACTTTTGCCCAGCCATGCGCCAATGCGACCGCGCTCTCCTCGTGCAGGCACAGCAGCATACGCGGGCGTGTATTGCCGAGATAATTGACGAGGCTGTCGTGCAGGCCGCGATAGCTCGACCCGGGATTGAGCGCGACATAGGGAATATCCAGCTCGCGCAGCATCGCGGCGATCGCGTCGCTGCCCCAGACGCGCGCCGAGGGCGCGCTCGGCACCGGCCGGTCGATCTCGTTTCCGGCGGCTGTAATCGGCCGTGCTGACGCGTTATCCATCGTTTACCTCCCTTGCACTCGTGATCAGACGGATTACGCCGCATCCGCGCGCCAGGAACAAGAGCGCAGGCCAATTGTCCGACGGCGCCGTACGGCGTTAGGATCGCTGCAGATACAGCCGGGAGACCAGAGCATGGGGAAAAGAATCGCGATCGTCGGCGTCGGAGCGGTCGGAGGCTACACAGGGGCGCATATGGTTCGCGCCGGCGAGGATGTGACCTTCATTGACATGTGGCCGGCGCATGTCGACGAGATGAAGAAGAACGGGTTGCGCATCACGCATCATGAGGGCGAGGACCCGTTCACGGTAAAAGTGCGCGCCTTGCATGTGACCGAGGCGCAGCACCTGAGCAAAGAAGCGCCGGTCGACATCGCTTTCGTCTGCACGAAATCCTACGACACGCAGTGGGCCGCATTGCTGATACGGCAGTATCTGGCGCCTGGCGGCTATGTCGTCTCATTGCAGAACTGCATGAACGAGGAGACGATCGCCAGTGTGGTCGGCTGGGGCAAGACGATGGGCTGCATTGCTAGCAACATCAGCGTCGGCCTCGTCGAGCCGGGCCATGTCCATCGCGGCGGCGTCAAGGGCGGCGCGACGCACACGGTCTACCGCACCGGTGAGGTGCACGGCACGCTCACCGAGCGGTCCCACGAGGTGTGCCGGCTCGTCGCTCACGCCGACAGCGCCAAGGTCACCGACAATCTTTGGGGCGAGCGGTGGTCGAAACTCGTCACCAATTCGATGGCGAACGGCGTCTCCGCGGCGACCGGGCTCAGCGGTGCGCGCATGGCGCAGAACGAGCCGATCCGGCATTTCCAGGCGCGGCTCGGCAGCGAAGCGATCCGCATTGGCGAGGCGCGCGGCTACAAGCTCGAGGAAATCGACCACTTGCCGCCAGAGACGATCGCGCGCGCCGGCGAGGGCGACCTCGAAGCGCTCAGGATCTTCGATGAGCGGCGGCTCTCCCGCGCCGGCCGCGGCTCGCCCGACCAGCGGCCGTCGATGGGTCAGGACATGGCGAAGGGCCGCCGCACCGAGATCGAGTTCCTGAACGGTTTTGTGGTGCGCGAAGGCGAGCAGGTCGGTCTCCAGGCGCGCGCCAACGAGCGTCTCGTCGACATCGTCAAGCGCGTCGAGCGCGGCGAACTACAACAGGACCCCAGGCACATCAGCGACCTGCGGTTGAACTGACCCGGTTACTTAGCCGGAATAGAGCTCTGGTGGTGGGCGGGATAGCGACCTCGCACCTCACGTCAAGGAACAGTTTGCACCCAGTCGATCCGAACGCTTCGCGCGCGAGTGTCCGGTCAACTAATGGAAAAATTTTCGCAACTGTGAGCCAGTTCACACCCCTCAACGGATCGCTCTGTTAAGTATACCGTGCGAGACGAACCGCGGATGGGCTGTCCAACTGCGGATTGATTGGCCAGCTCAAACGCGGCCCGCCGCGCGAGTGGCAGGCAGTGCAGCCATGTCGCCCGCAGCAATCACGTTAACCCCTGATCCGCTGGAGGCTCCAATGCGGCTAGTCCTCTTTGTAAGCACTGTTTTCATCCTGATGGTGTCGGCGGAGCTCGCAATCAGCTGTCCTGCCGGAACACATCCCTGTGGCCCCGTGTGTTGCAAGAACTGACTGTCTTTCGCTTTGCCCGGAGTGAAGGTCATGCGCTGGACTCGTGCGCTGCTTATTGCGCTTCTGCTCGTACCTGCTGGCGGATTTGCGCTCTCGCTTTGGTCATCTTACTTTTCTGATGACTTCGACGTCTACCTTGAAGGGATGGGCTACAACTCGCTCCATCCCCCGCAGAATGAATTCTCTCTGGGATCCCTTTACGATATCGATGAAAATGGCAACTTGGATATCGTTTGTCCGACGACGGAAGCGATGGCCAAGCCATACACGGGTCCCGAGTATCAAAACATATCTCGAGCTACCACCGGATCTTTCTCGGCAATCGGCGACATCGCTGAACGGCTGAACGCGAAATTTGGCGAAGAATATACAAAGCACGTGAGACTGCGGTTGCAAAATATCCGGTTGCAGAAGATCCCCGCCACTGAAGACGGCAAGATTCAAGACGCCCTGATCGAAGATAAGTTATGCAGCAGGGCAGTGACAAGCCGGCTGCGCTTGGGCCATTACATCTGTCAAGTGGAATCCTCGTTTTCAGCGGTAGTGGTCTATGAATTCGTTGATTCGCTGAACTCGTCGGCAGCGATGAAAGAACCCGGCTCGGGGAGCGCCAACAATAAGGATAAACTCAAGAGTGCATTAACCGCAAATTCGCGCATGGATGCGAAGGAGGCAGAAAGCAGTGTATTAACAGGAGATCTGGTTTTTGGCGTCAAGCTAGAGCCAGTTTGTATCAGCCCGCCCAATGCGATATTTGTGCGATCGTGGTCGAAATCGGCTGTTGGCCGCGTTATTGATTTTGTAAAATACGAGCTGATTGAGCCGCTCTTTGTCAAGGACCTCTTTGGCAAAGACGCAGAAGAGACAGTGGCCAGTAAATGAAAATTCACCAGCGCAAGGCTCGATTCCGCCCCGCCGGGTTTTGCAGTAATTAGCCAAGTGCGGCGGCCTGCTCGCCGGGAAACAGGCCGGATTGCGTTGGATTGTCTGCGCGGTAATCCAACGGCTCTCGAGTCGCGTGACGGATCACCGGCCAATCGCGCCTCTCCGGGCGAAAGCCCTCTCCGCCCCACAGGGGGCTCCCCCTTCCCTAACAAATACTGATCGAGCACACGGATTTTGGCAACCGGGCTCGATTTCTGCGGACAACGCTACAGAAGGCGGGCGAGGGAGATAGGATTAGCTTAAACGGTGGGTTTGATGTTCTGGTTGAGCCGGAACAAGTTCGTCGGGTCGTATTTGTTCTTGAGCGCGACGAGGCGGTCGTAATTGTGTTGGCTGTAAGCCGCCTTGATCCTCGTGCCCTCCTCGGCGTCCAGGTGGTTGACATAGACCTGGCCGCTCGCAAAGGGTTCGACCGCCGTCCAGAACTCGCGCGTCCACTGGATATGGCCGGCCGACTCCGCGGGGTCGTGCCATTGCGAGATCACGTCGTAATCCCACTGGTCGTCGCGCAGTCCGAATGCCGTGGCGTCTCGATCTACCCGGGCGGCGGCGCCGTGCAGATGGAAAAACAGGACGTTCGACATCGGGGAGAGAAACTTCGCCGAACGTGCGACCACGATGTCCAGCATGTCGTCGCCAAGCTCCTTCAGAAAGCTCGATTTCCAGTAGCGCTGCACGCCGCCGTAGGGGAATGCCGCATCGAACAGCGTGTTCAGCGCGACATACGATGTCGACGCGATCGTATCAGCCAATGGCGGGCCGAATTTCCGCAGCGACGCAACCGCCTTTTCTCCGGCTGCGAGATCGCCGATATAGGCGGCGACCATGACGGCCACAGGGTCGCCGTCATGCGAGGTCATCAGCGCGGCCGCTGCGACCATCTCGTCGGGGCAGCTGCGGCAGAAATCCTGGTAGAAGCGCAAGACCTCCTTCGCTCTGCTCATCGGGTGCACAACCATGCCGGCGAGCACCGGGCCGACAGGGTGAAGCTGATACTCGAATGAGGTGACGACGCCAAAATTACCGCCGCCGCCTCGCAGGCCCCAGAAGAGATCCGGGTTCTGATCGGCGCTGGCGGTCAGCAGCCGCCCGTCGGCCGTCACGACGTCTGCCGAGAGCAGGTTGTCGCAGCTGAGGCCGTGCTTGCCGCCGAGCCAGCCGAGGCCGCCGCCCAGGGTCAGCCCCGCAATGCCGGTCGTGGAGACGACGCCGCCGGTGCTGGCGAAGCCAAAGGCCTGGGTTTCGCGGTTGTATTCGCCCCAGGTGAGGCCCGTCTCGGCGCGCGCGGTGCGGTTTGCTGGATCGACCCGCACGCTTTTCATCGGCGACAGGTCGATCATCAACCCGCCCTCGCAGACGGCGTTGCCGGTGATGTTGTGCCCGCCGCCGCGGACCGAGACAAGCAGCCCGTGCTCGCGCGCAAAGCGCACCGCCCCGATGACGTCGGCGGGCCCGGCGCAGCGGGCGATCAACCCCGGGCGCCGGTCGATCATGCCGTTCCAGACTTTGCGGGCCTCGTCGTAACCCCCGTCGCCGGGCCGCACGAGCCGCCCGCGCAGACGCTCGGCCAGGCTCTGGACCGTCGCTTCTTCGAGGATTTTATCGGTTCCCTCAGTCGAGATGATACGCAGGTCCGTCATGGCGTCACCTCCCTGCCCCGCAGTCGTGATCTCGATTACGCCTCATTCCGCGACGCGCGGCAAGCTGGAGGGCGAGTGGGCCCCAATCATAGACAGAAACTTGTAGAGCGATGCAGAACTGGCCGATAGTTTGCCGAAAACAGCAGGAGGATTGGATGAACCCAGCTCGGCAGCACGAACCGATCGTGCATTTTGTCGGAAGCATTCCGCTGCCCGATGCCGAAACGGTGTTCCGCACCTTGTCGGCGGCGGCCGGGCCATATCTGAAGCGCCTGCCGGACGGCGAGACCGGCATCCGCAAGACCTGGATCCGCTTTCTGCAGGGGGTGCTCGCCGATAACCCGGCGATCGAGGTGGCGCTCGACGTGCCGCCCCTCCAATTCGTCCAGTGGGACGGCAAGCTGTTGCGCGAAATCCCGCGGCTGCGGCTGAAGCCCGGGGCGCGGCTCGATCCGGCGAGGATCAAGACCGGCTA
>JAFASL010000607.1 GCA_019244535.1 Alphaproteobacteria bacterium | reverse complement strand
CGACTTGACTAGCAGTCGCCACTTCACGGTCTCGCCACACCATCGGGCCATATGGCAAATCAGTTCTTCTCGAAATTCTTGACTGCGCAACTGCTCGACGGGCGACCAAAGCGGACGACCATCGTCAGGACCTCTCTCGGACACCGGTTGCCGCGCAACTATGATACGGTGCGATATGACACAGAGGGTTCGTCCAGCTATTCAAGCCGACCTCGCGGCCATACAAGAGATCGTTCGGGTTGCGTATTCCGACTACATTCCTCGCATCGGTCGCGCACCTGGTCCCATGCTCGACGACTACGCCACGCTGATCAATCATGGCTGGGTGCACGTTGCGGAACGCGACTGCGTGGTTCAAGGCATTCTCGTACTCATCCCACAGGATGATGCCATGCTGCTCGACAACGTCGCTGTGACGCCCCCGGCCCGAGGCTCGGGTCTCGGCCGCCTGATGATTGATACCAGCCGGTGCGGACGATTTGCGCCAACCCACGAGCGTCGTTCTGGTCCGTCTTGTTCAGCTGCAACGACAACTCGGCTTTGGCGTGCCGGGCATCGCGGCATACCACGGGCAAGCCACGCTTGGCCGGCGTTTCCGACACCATCATGCGGCGGCACACGCCAACCGCGGAGAGAACCATGATCCGACCCGGGCACGGCACCATTCGCCGACAAGGAACTTCGTAGAGATCTTGCTTTCCATCCCCGCCATAAGAGAACAATGCCGCCCTCGCGCATTGAGCAACGCCCCGCCCAGCTCGGCCATAAGCCGCACTTTATCGTTGATGACCATGCGTTTCGCAGCAGCTCGTCCTGCTCGCGCGCACCTCGGACCGACGGAACTCGGCTCGTTCTTCGCCTCGCTCGTCTGACACCTGGTCACTTCTGGGACAACACCATGGGGCAATACATGCCCAAACCGGTTGAGACGGGCGAGCGTCGTCCGCCATGCCACTTTCGGGAAATCGCAGCGCTACTGCGCTTGAACGCTGCCGTCGATGACGAGCCGATAGGAGTGCGCCGGGGGAGTGGAGGTTGTGATCGGGATGTCCCAGCCTTCGAAGGAGATGGTTGAAGGTGGAAACTTGCAACTGGGGTCAACAGTGCATGTTGGGCTAACGGGCGCGGCCGGATCGATGACAAGCGGGACCGTTCCGCCCGCATTTGTCAGAGGCTGGCTAAACATGAGCCGCAAATAGACGAACTCCCTGCGCTCGATGTTGTCGGGATCCTGGTAGCTGTTGAGGAGCACGAGTTTTGATGGCGTGCTGCCGCCGGCTTTCACCGGGTCTCCGGTTATGCCGCCGTGCACCGGGTAAAGCCAGGGAAAGCTCGCGGGTTTGATCCCCCAATTGCCTGTGCCGTTGGCGCCGGGTGTGGCGGTAACGTTCGCGTCGAGATACGCGCCCGTAGCGGCATCGTAATTGAAGTACCCGGTGACGGTGCCGCCATCTCGCAGAACCACGTTCTGCAGAACCCATTTACGTCCGCGAGTTGTGAGGTCGACTTCCAGATTGGTGAAGGCGCCCACGGTGTTGGTACCGGCGTGGGCTGAGATCGTGACGGTGGTCTGGGCGGGGACGAGTCCTGTGGTTACATCGAAACTAATTCCGGTCGCCTTCGCCGGGACGGTAATGTCAATCGACTGCGGGACTGGCACGATCGTGACATCGCTGCTGTGGGCGAAGATGGCAGTGGGAAGCGGAGCTGGCCCGTTCATCGTGACACTGCAGCGGGTCGTTGCGAGGGCTGGAAGCCGGGACGGCGTGCAGTTAATCGAGACCACGTCGGGAACGACCACACTCAGGGCGGCGGTCTTGCGGGCTCCATTAAAGGTGGCAGTAACCATGCCAGACTGATTGACGAAGACCTGGTCGGTGGTGATCGGGAAGCTGGCACTGACACCTCCGGCCGGGACCGTTACAGATGCCGGCATCGAGATATGGCGACCGATCGCGTCGCTGGTTAGCTGTATGATCGCGGGATTCGGAGTGGGCGCAGTGAGCGTCACCGTACCAGTGGAGGAACTCGCCCAAACGACACTACTCGGCTGCAGGCTGAGCTGAGCCAGGGATGCCGGACTCTGCTGCGCGAGCGCACCCGAAGCCATCGACAAAGTCTGGAGCAAGACGGCACGCTTGGCTATTCGCTGACAGGTCGCCAGTATCCTTCCGTCGTGCCTTCTCGGATGGGCTTGCTGGTGCCATAGCTGCTCTTGTTCAGCCAGCAGAGGCGCTGCATAGCGAATTGCCGGGACAGGCATTTGCGGTCTCTCTCTTTCCGGGCAGCTCCGCGGAGCCGGTCATTCATGAGGAACTCACCCTCGCGCTATCCAACGCCAGCTCACCCGCGGCGAGGCCCGGCACTCGCTGGCACGCTCGCAGGCTCAGGCTGAAGACGTGATAGAGCCAGACCGCGTAGCTGATGATCGCGGCGGGGAACCGGTGGCGGCGATAGCTGACGGGCTCAGAGGTCATCCCGTCAGTCTCGCGCAACCCGGCCCGGGCGCCAATCGCGGTTAACTTGCCGATGCCCTTTTTGCGTTCCCGTTCCGACCGCGACCAAGCGTGGTTCGCGCATAATCGCCCTATCCCAACCGAACTCCCTCACCGGGTTTCCTACGCTTGTGACTGCTGCCGCCACCGACTACGCACACGTCTCCACGAGGATCGGACCGCGACTTGTAGTGTGACACGCTGGGTCACCGGGCTGCGGCGACGACCGGTAGCTTGGGAGAACCGCGCGCCCCAGGGCCAAGCTCTTGCACCATCGCCATGCGACCGGCGGCGTCCGCGACCGTGACAGCGACGGGCATCGTCGTCGCGCCTATGATAAGGCCGGTGCAGACACTGGCGAGGAGGCAGGCACCCAGTATGATCCCGAACGCGTAATCCCGGAACATGGCTTCCCTCCAGGACACTCAGAGGACACCAGCACGCGTGGGCCAATCATCGGACTGATCGCGGGCGGCCAATAGCGTCCACCTATCCTCCCATGCGCGCATACCTCGCCGCACCCGGACCAAGTGTGACTGTCATCTTTCAGCCAGAGAACAAGGGGCCACACCAAGTTTTTCTTGACCCAGCCAACCTTGCACTGCTGCCGCAGTTCTTTTGCATCACGGACCCGGACCTGCTTCTCAATCCCGCCATGCCTGAAGACTTCCTTGCCCAGCTTGCTGCGGTGACGGAGCGGCTAACCGTCGGGAAGGCTGGCCTCGCCATCGATATTGCGGACCACAGTGCCCTTCGGCAGGAGGACTTTCTGATCAATGACCGGCTCTGGAAGATCTGGGAGTGGGAAGAACAGTTCTGGCGGGAGCCGTTGGAACCGCTTCAGGGAGGAGATCCGGTCTTCAGAGCCGACATTGATACGACCTTCGCACTCTACAACAAGCGCTTCTTCAATGCTGACGATCAGGCAAAGGCCGTGCGGGTTGCCGGACGTTATACCTGTCGGCATCTCCCGTGGTATAAGGACGTAGGCTTGCCGCCTGAAGAAGAGCGATATTATCGGAGCCACTCGCGTGACTCTTATTATCTTCGGGACGATGTAGCCGATCCTGCATCAAGTCCCGGTTGCGAACTCAGGGGGTAAGCCACCTGCTCAGGGGGCCGCCAAGCTAGTGCAGAATTGGCAGTGGGTAGCGGCTACAATCGTCGTGCCCCTCGCAGCTTGGGCATTTGGCCATACCGATGCAGGAGCCACAATCGCCAATTGGCTAAGCGTTCACAATTAGCAATCGCCTATGTTTTCTCTGCCCTTGCCAGGCCAAGCGAGGCCGACACCACGGGACATCGATGCGACGGCGCGTTCCGCCGGGTCCATCCAGAGGCATTGGGCAACCATCAAACGGAAATGCGGTACTGAGCGACCATCGCCGCTGTGAATTGACCTCCACCGGAACTAACGGTTGCATTGGAGCCTATTGGTATGCCAATTCCCGGCACGGAAATGACGGCTTCAGCCCGCGACATTTTCGAAGGGTTCCTCTATGCTGATTCTTCTCATCAGCCCACAAGGCCCCAGCCATGACGTACGAAGGCGTGGACCAGCTGCCCGGATTTCTGGATAGCGCGGGCACGGCTCACGGTTAGCACCTTGGAAGGCCGATGCGATAAGCAAGCGCCGCATCTTTAGCCCGACACCAATTCTTGCCGAATGACCATTACGAAACCCGACGACGGCCGCCCGTAGCTCTGAGTCACGCCAGGCGCCCGCAAAATCTTACCTCGGTAGCGGGGGCACGCCATCCAAAGACCCCGTTCGTCCCGGCCTAGTTTAGGCGCCTACTGCGTTGGCCCGCTCGATGGTTTCCGAGAGCGTATCGAGCTGCCCAGACGCCGGCTCGACTCCATCTTCGGCAGGCGTCATGTTATCATCCGGCTGTTCGACTGTCGCCTCGGCGACAAACTCAACGGCTCCGACAACATGCGCGAGATTGATCGTCGCCATTGTCGCCCCCGGGACCGGCGCGCCGAGATAATGCTTGGTCTGCCAGGCCAGATCGACCGCATCGGGAACCCCGGCGTGATCAAGCAGCACATCAAGCAGGATGGTGCGCAGGAGGATTGATGCAGGGCGGCTATCGACGTGATTTTCAGCACATCGCCGGTCGTCAGCAGCAGGCCGAATTTGCCGCGGAGGCTAATCATCCGGCTGCCGAACCACGCCGGGAGCAATTGTGCCGCCTCTTCAGAAGAGGTGATGCGCGTCCACGTCAAGTCCGGTCTCCTACAAGCTACCCGCACGAAGGCCGGCGGGAAAAAGAGGCGCAACGAAAGCGCAGTTAAGACGTTATGCCACGCATGCAACCAGACAAACCCGCTCCCAAAGAACCACCGTCCCCGGAAGCGCCTGAACCTGTGTTGCCGGACCCGCTCGACGAGGAACCCGCCCCGCGGCCTATGCCGCCGCGCGCGCCTCCGGACCCCATCGTTGCGTGAGACAAGGCTTCCGGCACAGTCCAGCTTTTTGTATTGGATTCCGGCAGCGCCTTGAGCGCCTCCTTTGTGGCACCTCACTCGGCAGCCTTGGCGTCCCGGGTCGAATCGATCCCGAGTTCCCGGCGAACGTGTGCAAACTTCACCGGATCGGCGAGGCGTGCGTCCGCCATCATCTTACGAAGCGCAACGATCCCTGTCTCCGTGAATAATACGCGAGGAATGGCAGACGACCGATCAAGACGCAGCATACCGCGATCAAGCAAGGTTCTCACGGCAGGTGGCAGTTTTGGTTCGCCTTTCTGTGAACCGCCCCGCCAGATCTTCAACGAAAAACCGTCAGCGACGGTTGGCAACGTGCTGAAGAACTGATCCAGTTCGCGGCGGATGTATTCACGCTCGCTGCGGGTAAATCCCCCAACGAGTGCGCTTTTGGACGTTGTCATGAACTGCGGCTTAGCACAGTTGGATGCGCGATGTCTGTCCCGTGCGCTGCACTTGTCGTCACCAAATCACCCCCGCCGTCCCATCAGTAGGGGGCTTGCCGCGGTTCTGGTCGAATGCGCGCAAGCTGACAAGGTATCTTCGGCAGCATAACAAAAGAGCGAGAAAAGGACGTCTCGATCTGCTGCGGTTATGCTTGCAACATCACTTGCACTCGTCAGGATTTTGCAAGGTGCGCCTACAACGACACGCTTGGCGCGTGCGTCCATCGGTCGCGCGGCGGATAATACGGCCCAAAGGTAATGCGTAGTGTTGAAATGCGATGATTTGATCGCGCTTTCCCTACTGAAAACAAGAGACGTGACGCGCGGGCCCTATGCTGTATAGGTTCAACCAGCCATCCGATTTCCGCGACGAGCCTATGGTAAGTGCGCTTCTGCATGTGCCTCGGCTTCGGAGACTGTGGAACTTCGCGTGCGCGACATGTGCCGTGGATTTGGAGGCCGGCGGATCGGAACCGCTCACTTCCGGGATTTTCCGGGTCCAGCTTCGGCGTGCCGGTTAGTAGGGGGGCGTGTGCGGCTAGGCGGATTGCACACTGTGGTGCGGACCGCAATCCCGCGTGCCGTCACAAGACGCGCGCGTACGGCTTTTGGTCGCCATTTTAATCCCGGAGACGCCGCGTCCGACCGGTGGGAATCATCGGCCGTCGGGAGTGCCGTGAACCAAGGCTAGCTGCCGGATACTTACCGTGCTCAACCTGCTCCAAAAGTCGGATGTAGTGGTCGGGCAGGCCGTGTGCTCGAGCACCCTCACGTATCAGCGTGAGGTAACGGAGCGATGGGCGGCAATCGTCCTCATCGCCTTGCGCGATGTAGGTCACGGCGCACAGCATGTCACCGTTGACGTCCTCCGCCTCCAGCCACAGCGATCGATACCGCCACCATGGCACGCCCTCGGTCGCGTCGAGACGAACAAGGTCGCGGCGCGTGATCCGATAAAGGACACCCCAGACCTCCGCTCGCGGATCTTCGGCCAGGTTGGCGGGCGCCGCCCGGCCTCGGAGTCGCCCGCCAAGGTTGAAGCGTAGCCGGTATCCGCGTACCCGCGCGGGGCGCCATTCGAGGGGCCGCATGCCGCGCCACCCGCGAAAGGCGCTATCGTGCATGTTGGCGCCGTACGCGAAATACCACACCGGCTCGCTAGGCGGCCCGATCAGCCGAGTGCCGTGCAAGCGGTAGAGAAGCCGAGAGAAAGTCCAGCAGCTTGCGAGGAGAGCGTTGAGCTTGAGCAGAAACCTCAGCATGGGCTGTCCGCTTTGTTTGATTCGGTGCAGGCCTGCCCAGTGCGCAAGGATTGGAGCTCAAAGGCGAGTCCCTGCGCAACTCCGCGCCGTCTGGATCAAGCTGCGAGGCGTGCACCCATTAGCTCCCAGAACGCCGCTCCTGTGACGCTTAAAGCCAGATGTAGATGACGATCACCATGGCGTTTACCTGTGCACCGCATGCCTGTTGTCACCCAACAGATTTTGGACCAGGCATCCGATCTGCCAAACTTCCTTGCCGGTAATCGGGGGAGCGGACATGGCACGCTTCGACAACAAGGTGGTGCTCGTGAGCGGCGGGGCGCGCGGCCAGGGTGCCGCGGAGGCCCGCCTGCTGGTAACGCAGGGTGCCAAGGTGGTGATCGGCGACGTGCTGGACAATCAGGGCCAGGCTCTGGCTGCCGAACTCGGGCCGGCTGCGTCCTTCGTCCGGCACGATGTGACCTCTGAAGCCGATTGGGCCCGCGCCGTCGAAGCCGCCCAGAAGCTCGGCGGCTTGCATGGCCTGGTCAACAACGCCGGAATCTACCAGCCGGCCGCGCTGATGGAGACCGACGACGCGCTCTGGCAGCGGCACATCCAGATCAACCAGTACGGCTGCTTTCTCGGCATGAAGGCGGTAGTGCCGACGATGGAGCGCTCGGGAGGAGGGTCCATCGTGAATATCTCATCAGTCGCCGGCCTCAAGGGCTCCCCCGGATCCTTCGCCTATGCTGCGACCAAATGGGCGCTGCGGGGCATGACCAAGTCGGCAGCGATCGACCTCGGCGGCCGCAAAATCCGGGTGAACTCGGTTCATCCCGGTCCAATCGACACCGACATGATCGCGTTCCGCACGCCCGAGCAGCGCGAGGAGCGGATG
>JAFASL010000426.1 GCA_019244535.1 Alphaproteobacteria bacterium | reverse complement strand
CCGGCTAGCGGATTTTGACGCATGGCGCGCAGCGGCGACTTCCGCGGCGGATGTGCATGCCGCCGATGCTCGTCTCGCCTACATTTATGTCCGGCGCTTCGATTTGGGTCTCCGAGCGCCGGACGCTCTCCATCTCGCGATTGCCCGGCGCCTCGACGCGACCCTCGTCACTCTCGACCGGCGCTTGGCAATCGCCGCCAATCAATTGGGCGTCGCGGTCGAAGCGCTGAGAGCGAGCTGAGCGACGACACGTTCGCCCGTCGTCTCTGACCGTCCGCCCGCTGGCCAGCCTGGGGCTTTATTAAGGTCATAGAGGTGGGCCTTTGAGTATTTCTCGGATAAATTCTCCGGTGAACTGGCTGCCTCGGTGAGCAATGCCTGCTGTTCGCCGCCTTGCCGCGATCCTGGCCGCCGATGTGGCGGGCTACTCGCGCCTGATGGGTGCGGATGAGGAAGGCACGCACGAGCGGCTCAAGGCGCATCGGCGCGAGCTTGTAGAGCCGAAGATCGCCGAACATTCCGGCCGCATCGTCAAGACCACCGGCGACGGGTTGCTGGCGGAATTCGCGAGCGTGGTGGACGCTGTACGCTACGCCGCCGAGGTGCAGCGCGCGATGATCGATCGCGAGGCCGGTATCCCCGAAGACCGCCGGATCAGGTTCCGGATCGGCATCAATCTGGGCGATATCATTGTCGAGGAAGACGACATCTTTGGCGACGGCGTCAATGTCGCGGCGCGCCTGGAAGCGCTCGCAGAGCCCGACGGGATCTGCATCTCGCGCGTGGTGCGCGACCAGATCCGCGACAGGCTGGCCTACGCTTTCGAGGATCTTGGCGAACAGAGCGTCAAAAACATCGCTCGTCCGGTGCGTGTGTATGCGCTGCGCCCCGAAGCCATTGCTGGCCTGCCGACACCAAGCTTGCCTTCTGCTTCGCAAATCGTTCCGGCCGCCGTAGCACCGCGCTTGTCGATCGTCGTTCTGCCCTTCGCCATCTCAGCAACGACCCCGACCAGCAATATTTCGCGGACGGAATTACAGAGGATCTGACAACTGATCTCTCGCGGATTCCGGATATGTTCGTGATCTCGCGCAACACGGCGTTTACCTACCAGGGCAAACGGGTCGAGACTAAGCAGGTCGGCCGAGAGTTGGGGGTGCGGTATGTGCTGGAGGGAAGCTTCCGCCGGCTGGGCAATCAGATCCGCGTCAACGCCCAGCTCATCGACGCGGAAACCGACGCACATCTATGGGCCGAGCGCTTCGACGGCGATATGGGCGATCTGTTCGCGCTACAGACTGAGATCACGAGCCGGATCGCGGTAGCGCTCGGCTACGAGCTGCTGAGCGCCGAGGCTGCGCGGCCGACCGAGCGCCCGGACGTCCTGGACTATATTCTTCGCGCGCGCGCTGCCAATGAGAGGTCGCCATCGCGTGACCGAAACGCGGAAGTCATTCGCTTGTACGAGCGCGCATTGGCGCTCGATCCCCGGTCCGCTGAGGCGCAGGCCGGCTTGGCCGGCATTCTCGCCAATAACGTGCTCGATGATATGACCGAAACGGCGGCCGTCGATATGGCACATGCAGAATTCTTAGCTGGGCAAGCTCTGGCGGCGGCACCGCGCAGCCCCGGTGTTCATTGGGCCAAAGGCCAAATATTGCGGGCGCAGCGGCGATACATCGAAGCCATTCCCGAGTACGAGGCGGTACTCGCGTCAAATCGCAATTCCGCGCGCGCTCTCTTTTGTCTCGGCCAATGCAAGCTCTTCGCTGGATTGATCGAGGAGACGATCCCACTCATCGAGCGAGCCATACGGCTGAGCCCACGTGATCCGAGACCTGGCGCTTGGTACTCGACGATAGGAATGGTGCATCTGTTGCGCTCGCGCACTGATGAGGCGGTCACCTGGCTCGAAAAGGCGCGCAACACCACTCCGTTGCATGCCCAGATCCGCGCCCAGCTCGCCGCCGCCTATGCCCTAAGCGGTGAGACCGAACGCGCAGCCGCCGAACTCGCTGAAGCCCGGCGGCTAAGCTGCGACGATCGCTATACGAGCCTCGCGCGCTTGCAGGCGGTTCTCAGTTATTGGGGAGTGCCAAAGGTCCGCGCCCTTTTCGAAGCCACTTATTTTACCGGCCTAAGACTTGCCGGGATGGCAGAACAATGAACGCCATCGCCTGCGCAGTCTGAAAGGATCAGGGGGAGAAAATGGACCACAATCGCAGAGTTGCCGTTACGCTCCTCTCAGTCGGTCTCGTAACAGTATTTTATTCGCTCGATTCGGCGGCCACTGTCGTCGATCTCGACGAGTTTGCCGTTGTGCGGAACGGAACGACCATCTTCGACGATAGTTTTAACCGGAATACCACGCTAAACGGCGGGTCTGGAACCAACCTCCCGTCAGGAACGACGTTCTCCGACGGCACCCCGGCGAGCTACTTCGTCCAGGGTTCGATCCCCGAAACCGCGGCCAACAACGGCCAGGCACAGTTGAACGCCGCGAACGGCATTCTCAGAACGCAGACCCCACCATCCATCCCGCTCATCCAGATAGTTAACGGCAACCTTCGAACCGGGACTGACCCCGCCGGGCCGCAGTCTTTGACACCGGCGAACAGCTTCTCGGTGGTCGGCCTGTTCGATGTTGCGGTGCCCTCGGTCGTATTAGGCGCATATCAGATCTACCTCTCCAACAACATTGGACAATCCCCACCAGGTCGGGGCATTCAGATAAAGGAACGTCAAACGGATACCGGTCCCGTGCTGCAGTTCCAATGGAACGACAACGCCGGTGGGCTCACGATCATAAGTCAGGTGGCTCTGACCCCCGCGGAGCTCGCCGAGCCTCAACTTGAGAATGAACTCTCCCACGACGGCGCAAGCAGCGATGTCGTTACGGCCTTATACGCTTTCGGCAGCGGCAATACGCTCGCCAGCTTCAATGGCATTTTGACCGCGCTCGGGAGCACCGACAGCAGCACGGACCTGTTCACGCCCACCTTGAATTGGGCGCAATCCGGCTTCGAGGCAATCGATCCGGTCCCCGAGCCATCTTCTCTGGCCATTATAGCCAGCGGTATCCTGGGCTTCGGCGCCGTCCGCCGGCGTAAAAAAGCGTAGAAGTAAGCCGCTGGTGCGGCGCCATTACGCTCCGCCACCTCGCGCCGCGCCCAGGCGTGACTGCCTTCTTAGACTTTCAACCGCCACCCGGCTTGAGTCTCGACACGTCCGAAGTCATATTCATATAGATGTAGATATATAGGTCGGCTATGACCGCGTCTGCTCGATTGATGATTCTGATGTCTCCGGGGGAGCGCGCCTCGCTCGACGCCAAAGCACGCACGCTCGGGGTGTCCGCGGGGGAAGTGGTGCGGCGCGCCGTTCAGGCCTTTGAGCTGGGCACCGAGGAAGAGGCGGCCGAACTGCAGAGCCTTGTCGACGCGTTCAATCAGCTGCATCCCGAGACGCTGCGGATTGCCGATGAGTCGCATCGCAAAGTAGCGGAGATGTTTGCCGGTCAGCCGCGAGCCGGTCGTAGAGCAGGCCGCCGAAAGGGGGCTGCGGCGGCGTGAACCTCTACGGCGACGCGATAAAGGCGCTGCGCCAGGTCATCCTGCTCGATGAGCGGGTTCGCACCACCTCGCTCGATCTGGCGCGGATCGGCCAGGAGGTCGCCGATCTACGAGACCGGGTCAGTCGGCTGGAGGGGATCCTCGCCGCGATGATGGCCCGTCCGCCGCAGGCGGCGACGGCGCGCGAACGTCGACGGCTGCCGGGACCACCCGATCAAGCAAGCTGATCCGGCCGCCCCGGAGCGGCTCCGGCCATCGTCGACACACTGAAAACCGCCACAATCGCGTGCTACCGATCGGACCTGTCCCGGATTGCACCATCGCGGAGTTTAATTTCGGGCCGGGCCGCCTGTTTTTCCCCTGTATTAACAGGAGGAGCGGAGGCAATGGCGGGATCACCCAAAGGGGCGAGGAGTAAGGTATTTGTCGGATAATCCTGTCGAAGCTCATTACGCGCGACGAGATCTCGGCGAAACCATCCTGGCGGCGTTGAAGCAGGCGGGGAAGGATATCGACCATTTGACGCCTGAGGATCTCGCTCCGGTCGACGAGTTTCACGGCGGTCAGCGGCAGGCGACGATCCGGCTGGCGGAGCTTGTCGGATTTCGCGGGGGCGAGCGGGTGCTCGACATCGGTTCCGGGATTGGCGGGCCGTCGCGGTTTCTCGCCAGCCGCTATGGCTGTCAGGTCACCGGGATCGATCTGACCGCGGAGTTCTGCCGTGTTGCGGAGCTGCTGACCCGGCTCACCGGGCTGACCGGAAGGGTCAGCTATCGCCAGGGCAACGCGCTCGATCTGCCGTTCGCGGATATGAGTTTCGATGTGGTGTGGCCGCAGAACGCCTCGATGAATATCGCCGATCGCGACCGGCTCTACTCCGAGATGCACCGCGTCCTGAAGCCGGGCGGCCGGCTCGCGCTGCAGGAAGTCGTCGCCGGGCCGGGCGGCGAGCCGCATTACCCGGTGCCGTGGGCGACGGAGGCGAGCATCAGCTTTCTGCTGACCGCAGAGGCGACGCGCGCAAAGCTCGAAGCCGCGGGATTTCGTGTCGTCACCTGGCACGACACCACGCATACATCGTCGCCATCCTGGAGCCGCGCGGCCGAGGGGCCGCCGCCACCGTTAGGAATACATCTGCTGATCGGCGCCGACTGGGCCGCGGTCGCGCGCAACTCGGCGCGGAATTATCAGGAAGATAGGGTCCGGCTGTTCAATGCGGTGCTCGAACGACCGAGCTGAGTCTCTCTTATAAATCCAGCACGAGGGCCGGGCTCTTCGCACGCGAGCAGCAGATCATCACATAGCGCCGGCGGTCCTTTTCCCGGAGCACTTGGTCGCGGTGATCCGGTTCGCCGGCGAGATAGGGCGTAATGCACGTCCCGCAATAGCCGAGCTCGCAGGACGTCCTCACCGGAACGCCATGCCGCCGGAGCACGTCGGCGATAGTCTCGCCGGGCGCGATTTCGTACTCGCCGCCGCTCTTTGCGAGACGAACGCGAAGCGGACGGTCCTCGGAGGCAACCGGCTCGCGCACACCGGTGAAGTATTCGCAATGCACAGTGCCGGCCGGCCAGTCGCTCGCCGCCTCGCCCGCCGCTGCCATCATCGACGCCGGCCCGCAATAGTAGAGGTGAGTATCAGGCCGCGGCTCGCGCAACAGCGCCCCGATGTCGAGGCCGCGGGCCGGATCGCCGCCGTCATGGTGGAAGTGCAGACGGCCCTCCGCGGCGAGCGGGGCCAATTCGCGGCGGAATGCGGTTTTCTCGGGCGAGCGCGTACAGTAATGCACCTCGAACTCGGCGCCGCGACGCCGCAATTCCGCAATCATCGACATGATCGGCGCAATGCCGATCCCACTCGCGATCAAGAGATGCCGCTCGTCTCCCGAGTCGAGCGGGAAGTTGTTGCGCGGCAGCGAGACCTCGGCGAGGTCGCCGACGCGAACGCTTTCATGCAGATGGCGTGAGCCGCCGCGGCTTTCCGCCTCGCGCAACACCGCAATGCAATACCGCCGGCGCTCGGCGGGGTCGTTGCACAGCGAATACCGCCGCAAGAACCCGCCGGCCTGTAGCTCGACATGCGCCCCCGCGGCAAACCGCGGCAGATCGCGGCCGCGCGGATCGACCAGCTCATAGCCGCCAATGGCTTCGGCAAGATAGATAATCGAGCGGACGCGCAGCTGCATAGACCGCTATTGTTGCAGGATTTCGCGGTCTTGGGAAAGATCGTGCCAACCCTGACTGAGGAGGCTTCGATGGCACTACAGGTCCGTCGCGTGGTCACCGGCCACGACAATTCCGGGCGCGCCATTGTCAAGATCGATGAGATCGCGCAGAACATCACCTCTTCCCGGGCGGGGGCCAGCGCTTGCGTCGTGTGGACGACGGAGGGTTTTCCGGTCGACAACACCGGGGAGGAAGATGCGGGGCTACGCAGGACCGGCACCACGCTCGACAACGGAACCGTCTTTCGCATTCTCGAGCTGGCTCCTGGGGTGAGCCCGCGCAATCACCGCACGGATTCGATCGACTATGCCGTCGTGATGTCGGGTGAGGTGGACATGGAGCTCGACGACACGACCGTCCACCTCAAGGCCGGCGACGTACTGGTCCAGCGCGGCACGATCCATAATTGGGTCAATCGCGGAACCGAGCCGTGCGTGATCGCCTTTGTTCTGATCGCGGCAAACCCGGTCACGGTCGGCGGAAAGGTGCTCCACGCCCAAGGATAAACAGGGATAACCGTGCGCGACGATGTCGAGCTGCTGATCGCCGGGGGCGGGCTGACCGGCCTGCTGCTCGGTCTTGCCTGCGCCGGCGCGGGGCTCTCGGTTGCCGTGGTCGACCGGCAGGATCCGTCAGCGCTGCTCGCCGACAGTTTCGACGGGCGCAGCTCCGCCATCGGTTACGGTTCGCACCAGGTCCTGGAAGGGATCGGGTTGTGGCCGCGACTTGCCGGCGAAGCCGAGCCGATCCTGGAGATCCGTGTCGCCGACGATAATTCGCCGCTGTTTCTGCATTACGACCATCGCGAGCTCGAAACCGGCGTCCCGCTTGGCTACATCGTCGAGAACCGGATTCTCAGGCGCGCGCTGATCGACCGGCTCGAATCTATCCCGAATTTCCGGCTCCTGGCGCCGCTGGCGGTGGATTCGATATCCACCTCGGCACTCGGCGCGACCGCGCTGCTTTCGGACGGCAGGCAAATGCGAACCCGGCTCGTCGCCGCGGCCGACGGCAGGTCATCTCCGCTGCGGCTCGCTGCGGGCATCCGAACGATCGAGTGGCGATATCCGCAGACCAGCATTGTCACGACCGTGCGGCACGAGCGCCCGCATTTCGGTGTCGCGGTCGAGCATTTCATGCCGGCCGGCCCGTTTGCGATCCTGCCGATGACCGGCAACCGATCATCGATCGTCTGGACGGAACGGGCCGAGCTGGCGCCCCGGCTGGCCGGGCTCTCGGATGCGGCTTTTGCGGCGGAGTTGGCCGCCCGGTTCGGCGATTTCCTCGGCAATGTCGAGCCGATCGGTCCGCGATGGATGTATCCGCTGACCTTGCTGCTCGCCGAGGAATACGTCTCGACCCGGCTCGCTCTGGTCGGCGAAGCGGCGCATACGATCCACCCGATCGCCGGCCAGGGCCTCAACCTCGGCATTCGCGACATCGCCGCGCTCGCCGAATTGGTCATCGACGCGCGGCGCCTCGGTCTCGATATCGGCGCGGATTCTCTCCTGTGGCACTATCAACAGTGGCGCCGGTTCGACACCTTGGCGCTCGCTGCGGTGACCGACGGCCTCAACCGGCTGTTCTCGAATTCGCTGGCGCCGATCCGCTTGGCACGCGATGCCGGGTTGGCGGTGGTCAACCGTTTGCCTCCGCTCAAGAGGCTGCTGATGCGCGACGCAATGGGGATCGTCGGCGATCTGCCGCGCCTCGTCCGCGGCGAGCCGCTGTAGTCGAGAGATCGATTGACACTGCGCCGCCCGATCGACCGGCTAAGTCGACGCCGATCGCATTGGCTGCGCTACGACTCTTTCGTCAGAATGACGCGCGCTGCTTCCAGTCCGCTGGCCAGCGCCGCCTCGACAGTGCCCATATCCGGGCCTCCATAAAGCGCCTCGCCAGCGAAGAATATCGCCCCACTGGCCGGATTTCTCATGGTTGACTGCGCCCTCCGAGTTTGCGGCGTCGCATAGGAATAGGCGCCGCGCGCGAACGGGTCCTTGGCCCAGTTGATCGCCCGCGAGGCGACGAGATCCCTCCTGGTACGGTCCGTAGCCAGGTCGAAAATTTCGGCGAGCGAGGCGAGCCCCATTTCGACGAGCTCGTCGTCGGTGAGCGATGACACCCGGTCGGCCTTTGGTCCCGCGAACCACCCCGTTAGAACCGAGTGACTCGCCGGATGCTGTGTCCACCAGGTCGGGACTGTTGCGTCGGAAATCAGAAACGACAGGTCGGCGAGGTCCCGCCCGCCATGATCGGCCCACCACTTTGTTGTGAAGCGCAGCAGGATTTTGATGACGTTGCCATAGCCGATGTCCGCCGCGGCCGCCGCCTGCTCGCGCGCCGGCCGCGGAAGCGCGATTTCGGACAGGATCGGCGGCGGCACGGTGAGGATTGCTGCGTCGGCCTCGAAGACGGCGCCGTCGCGACAGCGCGCGGCGATCCCTCCGCCGGCCTTGTCGATGGCACTCACGGCGGCGCCGAGGTGGATCGCCGCGCCGTGCTTGCGGCATTCGGTCCCGAGATACGCGATGAGCGCGCCATAGCCTCCCGCGATCCGCCCGTGCTCGCCGTCGTCCCGGGCCATCCATTCGTCGCGCAGCGCAAGCGTGCTGGCGCGATGCGGATCGGCTGCATCATAGCCTTCGACCGTCCGCGTAATGGCCCGTCGCAAGCGATCGTATCGGGGTCCGGAAAATTGCGTTTCGAGGAACTCGGCGATCGGCAGATCGTGCTTTACAGCCAACAAGGCCCGGTAAAACCGGTCCTCGTACGGAACCGGAGGGTCGTCAGGCAATAACGCGCCCGTGCGGGCGCTCCATCGCGTCCCGGCGCGCCGCTGCAAACGCAGCCCCGCTTCCCGCATCAAGCTGCGCGTCACGGTTGCGGCACCGTGGACAAATTCCGCGCCGCCCTCCGCCGGATAGCCGAATTCCCAAATGGGCAGCGGGTAGATGCGTCCGCCGCATCGGTCCCGCGCCTCGAGGATCGCCACTCGTCTACCGGCGCGCGCGAGTTCGCGGGCCGTCATCAGACCCGCAGCGCCAGCACCAATAACGAGAAAGTGCGTCAGATGCGCGCCCGCGGTCACTGCAGGGCGTAAACGAACCGCGGCCGGCGCTCACGGAAGGCGGGATCGATGTACTTCTCCCAGAGATCGAGCGGCTCGAGAAAATGAATATGACCGTCGGCATTGACCGTGTTGTAGGCGCGAGCCATGACCCGTCTCCTTGCGGATGGGTATAAATGCCGTGATCCTAACGGACGCGCAACGCTGGCGCCCCGGGTGCGGCACCGCGATCTACGCGGCGGCCCGGGCGATAATCCGAGTTTTTTCCTGCGCGTGGGCACCCTCGACCGCCGTCCCAACCTGCGCCCAGCACGGCCGGCTGGTGCCGCTCGGCCCTCTCATGGTCGATGGATCTCATCGGCGTGAGCGCTTCGACTGCCAGCCATAGCATCGCAGAAAATCTCCGCCCGATCCTGCAGACCCGAGCCTTAGGGGCAGACGGCATCGCGCGGAAGCCAGAAAGAGATCAGGACTAAGCCATTGAAATTACGCGATATCGGCCGCGAAAAACAGGCGAAAACAGGAGGGCAAAGGAGGATTGGCAATAATCTCGGGCATCAGTGACGCTCCAGCGCAGACGAGCCCGACATATTGTTTATGATATGTTCTCTTCAATACGCAGTGTTACACTTGACATACCCGGCCCAATGGATAGAATGGCGGTAACGAAGGAAACCCGCCATGAAATCCGCTCTTAACGCGCCGCATCTCTGCAACGAAGAAGCCGCGATCGCATACGTCGAGGCGCAGCTTTGGCCGGATGGCCCGGTGTGCCCGCATTGCGGCACGATCGATCAGGCCACGAGATTGAGGGGCAAAAGCACGCGCCGGGGTCTGTGGAAGTGTCGGGCGTGCCGGAAGCCGTTTACGGTGCGGATGCGGACGATTTTCGAATCGAGCCACATTCCGCTGCATGTTTGGCTTCAGGCGATCTACCTGATTTGCTCTAGCAAAAAAGGCATCTCGACCCGCCGGATACAGCGCACTTTGGGCGGGAGCATGAAAACCGCATGGTTTTTGATGCATCGCATCCGGCTGGCGATGGACGAAAGTGGTGGTGGCCCACTCGGCGGCGAAGGCAAGATCGTCGAGTCTGACGAAACCTACACCGTCTACAAGGAGGGCGGCCCGACTTGGTTCCTCCACCCAGAGCATGGCTGGCGCCGCCGCACCGGCGGAGATCGCGTCCCCGTCGTTACGCTCGTCGAGCGTGGCGGTCGGGCTCGATCCCAAAAGACCGAGAACATTACCGCCGCCACTCTCCGCGATGTGATCTTTAGTGGCGTCGATACGAAAAGCCGGCTGATGACTGACGAGCTGCATGCCTATCGTCGCATCGGGCGAGACTTTGCGGGTCATGACGCCGTGAACCACGGCGAGGAAGAATGGTCTCGCAAGCTCGTTGACGGCATCATGGCGCATACCAATACCGTCGAAGGCTTTTTCTCGCTCCTGAAACGCGGCATTTACGGTTGTTACTTCCACGTCAGCGAGGAGCATCTTCACCGCTACCTCGCCGAGTTTGACTTCCGGTACAGCCACAGATCCGCCCTCGGTATTGAGGATGGCGAACGCACCGATCGCGCGATCAGGGCCGCCAAGGGCAAGCGGCTGACCTACCAAACAGCTCGTGGCGGACGGTCGGGCGAAGAAGAAATCCCGTTCTAAGCCACCCTCAAAACGCGCACAATTTATCGACGGGGACGAGCCATGACGCTCGCCCCCGCCTTCGCTATCCTGATAGGTGCCAACCAACTCAGGAGCGAATCTAATGACCATCTTTTTCGAGCCACTCATTGATCCGCAGGATTAAGATGCCTTCCGGCGTATTCCTCGCTCTGACCTGCCCCACACCTATGATGAATGGCTCTATCTCCTGAACCAGGAGCGCGCGAACATCCTCATAACTCGCGGCAATTCGATCCGGTCTTTGAAAGTCGAGCCGGATGAGTTCGCCAGGCATTGTAACTCGACAGGGACAGCTTGTGACCTGCAAAGTTTGAGGAATTTCGTCGCGAAGAAGACCGGCCTCGGGTAACAACAATATTGATCGGCCCCATCCCGGCGTGGTTATCGATACCGCCGCCAACGCACGCACCGCAGAAGCAATCTGATGGAGAATGCCATCATAAGCACCGACAGATATGATGCAATCAGACATTCGTCCGCCTTAGCCGTCCAAAATTAGAGAATGGCATGGTATTCGGTCGTCTGGTGGTGTGCGGCGGCACTGTTGTTTGCAACAGTTGGCATTCTGGCCCACGAATGACCGGGATGGGCGCGCCTTCTCGCGTTTGCGGGGTATTATTTGCGATGTGCATTGACTGCTTA
>JAFASL010000376.1 GCA_019244535.1 Alphaproteobacteria bacterium | reverse complement strand
GCCCGCCGTTGATGAGCGCAATGGCCGCGATCATCCCGTCAGGCGCGGTCATGGGTCGGCCGCCTCGGAGCGCTGCGCTCATGATATCGCCGTACGCCAGCGCGGCGGCTTCCGTAAAGGGGAAGATACGGTCGGCAAAACGATGGCGCCAGGAGACCAAGCCTTGCTCCAAGCGCGCGGCCCTCTGATCGGGGCGAATTTTCCCGATACCGAAGGCGATCTCCGCAATCGTCACCGTCGGCAACGCCAGCTCGGCATCGTTCCGCACGAGCCAAGCGACCACGGCGGGGTTTGGCGTCTTGCGCAGCGTTTCCGAGACGACGTTGGTGTCGAGAAAGATCAAAGCTCCGGTCCCGGATTGATTTTCCGGTCTTCACGAATGACGAGTTCCAGGTCGAGGTCACTGCCATAATCGTTCGCCAGGCGAGCGTAGAAAGTGGACGCTGGCTCACGTCCCGCCTCGCGAATTTCATAAGCTTCGAGGGCGCGTTCCACGACATCGGCGATGGACCGACGTTCACGACGCGCCAAGCGGCGCGCCAGGTCGCGAGCTTTCGCGCTACGCACCGAGAGTTGAGGTTCGGCCATACGGGAGATCCCCCTGCGTGCTGTTCAAGGTCGATGGTAGGAAAGCTGGCAAGGGATGGCAAGGTGGCTTAATGCTGGCCGGCGGTTTGCTTGTTGCGGTTGCCGATCCGCGCCAGATCGCGCAGCGCTTGGCCCGGCTTGTAGGTGTGCGACCGCGCGCTCCAGTCATGCGACCAGTTTATCCCGGTGCGCGCCTCGACACCGGCCTCGTCGTGCCAGCGCTGGACGGCTTGGGCGAATTCCCGCGCCGCGTCTGCGGCACTGCCGCCGGTAGCGGAAGAAGGCCCGGCAGCCGCCATCCGAGCCGCCGCCTCCTCTTTGAGTTTTCGAAAGACGGCCTCGACCGTGCGGTTCTCGACTTCGCGCAGAAAGGTCGTTTGTTCGCTCGGCTCGGCCTTGACCGCGAACCAGATCCGCAGACTTCCCGCCGGGCTTCCGGTCGCATAATCATCCAAGTAGATCTGCTCCAGCCGATGCGCCGCTTCCAAAGAACTGCGTTGCCGGCAGGCAATCGAATATTCGAAGTCCTCGAGACAGACCGAGACCGCGAAGGTCAGCGATGCGACAACAGGGGCGACAGGGCCGGCTATTGCGGTCGCAAGCACAATAAGGGCGAACCGGCATCCGGTCGGGATGCGTCTCTGACGGAGAGGCGGATCAGCCTGTCCCGGCTGCGGCGATCTCGCGCAATGCCGGAAGAACACGGTCAATGTCTTCGATCGGCCGCCGGGTGGCGGGAGAGTTCAGCTGCATATAGGCGACCAGCTCGTTATGCGGCACGCGGCCGGCAACGCGGTCGATATCGGCCGCCCGGATCCCCTGGCGCAGCAAATAGCCGATAAACGTGTGGCGCAAGACCGACGGCGTTATTTCCTGCGGGCGGTCGAGCCCGGCATCATAGGCGGCGAACAGGACGAGTCGCAACACCTCGGCCTCGGTAAAACCGTCGCCGGCAGTGGTTTGCAGAACCCTGTCGCCCCGCTTTGCTCGCCGCTCTTGCCGGGTGGCCAGCAGCGTGCGCATCGGCTCGTCCAGAGGCAGCGTGCGCGCGTCCGCGCCGCCAACCCGGATCGTGGCAGCAGCGAGGTCGACGTTTTCCCAGCGCAGCTCGATTATCTCTTCGACGCTGAGCCCGGTCAGCAAAGCGACACCAACGAGCCGCGCATCCTCGCTCGCCGCGGTGACCAGAGCGCCGATTTCGGGGTCCGTGAGTTCGCGCGGCGGCGGCTCGGGCGGCGGCAACCGAGCCAGGTCGGAGCCAGCGGCGAGTTGAGACGGCGGAAACACGGTCCGGGGTTCGGGCAAGGCCGGCGCCCAGGCATATTGCACAAAAGTCGGAACCGGCGGTGCGGCCGGACCGGCGAGAAAGTCGACAAACCACGCCGCGAAGAGCCCGAAGACGACCGATCCTGCCAGTCCGAGAGCCGCCTCCAGCCGATAGTCCGGGCGCCAGGGCCGGCGGCTCTCCGCGGCCGCCTCGACCAGCTCAACCCGCGGCGCGCGCTCTGCTTCGCTCGCCTGCAATTTCGCCAGCTGATCCAGCGCCGCGCGATGCATCCCCTCGAGGTGATCGAGATCTTCGCGCATCGCCTTGTAGTCGTTCAGATGGGTGGCGAACTCCTGAGCCTGCTTCTGGTTTTCCGCAACATCCCGGCGCAAGCGGTCGGCAGCGGCTTGCGCCGACGCCAGTTCCTCCTGAGCCTCGGCCACGGCGGTCCGCTGACTCGCGCCAATCTGGGCCTGTAATTGCGTCTCGAGGTTGGCGAGGCGGGCTTGCAGCGCTTTGGCATCGGCATCAAACGCCAGATAGGCGGGGGTGAAGCGTCCCTGCATCTCGTGCCATTGCTCGCGCAGCACCGAGACGCGCTGCTGCAGGTCGGCGAGCGCCGGATCGTCTTTGGCACGAACAACCGCCTTGCCGTTTTTGAGTGCGTCGAGGCGCCCTTTCGCCTTTTCCAACCGTTCATTGGCAAGGGTGTAGGATTGGCTCAAACCTTCGATGTCGGCGAGCACGTCGTTTTCCCTGTGCTCCATCGAAACGATGTCGTACTGTTTCCTGAACGCGTTGACCGCCTCGCGCTTTGCCGTGATCTTCGCCTCCAGCGCCTTCAATTCATCGGCAACCTCGCCATAGGTGCTGGCTGCGGTGCCTTTGTAGGCCTCGGCGACGTGTTGCTGGTAGGCCTCGGCGATCGTGTTGACGAGGTGCGAAACCAGCCGCTGGTGCGGCCCAGTCGCCGACAGCTCGACCATCTGCGTACCGCCGATCGGCTCGGCATGTAGCATCGTTTGCGCTGCGGCCACCGGGTCCGGGCCGAGATCAGGCAGATCTCCGCCGCCCTTCA
>JAFASL010000315.1 GCA_019244535.1 Alphaproteobacteria bacterium | reverse complement strand
CCCCCGCTGCGCGGGAACCAGCCGCAAGCCGGGAGGCCAGCGCCGGCTGGGTGATCACGCGCTGGAGCGCCCGCGCGAGCGCCGCCGGGTTCCCGGGCGGAACCAGCAGCCCCGCTTCGCGGGGCACCATGTCGGGAATTGCGCCGGCATCGGTCGCGATGATCGGCAGGCCGTGCACCAGCGCCTCGGCAAAAGCCATCCCGTAACCCTCGTGAAACGACGGCAGTATAAATAGGTCCGCCGCCCGGTAGGCGCGCATGACTAGCTCGGGCGGTTGCTCGCCGGTAAGATAAATACGGTCGGCGAGACCAGCCTCGGAGATCATGCGGCGCATCGTTCCCGCGGTGCGCCGGTCGCGGTCGAGCGAGCCGATGCACAGCAGCTGCCAATCGAAATCGCGAATGCGCGACAAGGCTGCGACCAGCACGCGGTGGCCTTTGCGTGGGATCAGGCTCGCCACACAGAGCAGCGAGCGAACCGGGCCACGACGCGGCCGCAAGGGCCATTTTGGCTTTGCTGTGCCGGGCGGGATCACGAGGATGCGGCCGGGCAGGATGCCGTAACTTTCAACCGTCGCCGCGGTTTTCAAACTGGGGCAAATGACGCCGCAAAGCCGCCGCAACAACGCGGTCTCAAGCCGCAGAAGGCGCTCGGCGGCGGTGCGCGGGAGCCCGGTTTCTTCAGCGAGCGGATGATGGACGAGGCCGACAAGACGCAACCGACGCCAATGCGACATGACCGCCTGTTCCAGATCGGGGAAAGCGAGTCCGTCGATTACCGTCGTCGTGCCATCGGAGAGTTCGGCGAGCGCCGTCTGGCGATTGTGGGCGGCGAGCTCGACAACCCTTATCGGACGCCCGAGCGCCCGCAGGCCGTCGATGATGTTACGGTCGTAAAGATACCCGCCGGTAAGCTGGTCGAGCCTTCCGGGGACGACAAAGACGAGCTCGGTCATTCGAGCGCAGCATCGTAGGCAGCCCAGGCGACTGGGTTTTCGCGCAACACCACCTTCAGGCCCGCGAAAGGCTGCGAGCCAAGCGCGCCATCTCGGATTTGCTGCGCCAGCCGCCGATGGATTTCACCAGCGAGAAACTCTGTCGTCGTATTGCGCCCGGAAAACTCGTCGAAATCGTCTAGGTTCCGATACTCGAATTGGCCGAGAACGGTCTTCAAAAGATCGAGAGCGCGGCCGATGTCGCAGATGATGCCGTCGTCATCGAGCGCTTCGCGGCGCAGCTCGGCCTCGACGACATAGGTAGCGCCGTGCAGTCTCTGTGCCGGGCCAAAGACCTCCCCGGCGAGGCTGTGCGCAATCATGAAGTGATGACTGACGGTAATGCTGTACATCCTCGAGCTCCTCGCGCTGCCGACGGAGTGATGCCCTGTGGGTGGTCAGTCGTATCGAAGGGTATGGCAGAGGACTCCTGCCGGCGCGGTCGCAAGCCGCGGCATCAATTCGGGCAACTCGCCAAATTTGCTTTCACCGGAGAATAGGGCATCGAAGACGGGGTCGATGAGCAGCGCAAGCGCAAGCGTCAGGCGCCGCCGGTGCGACCAGCGCTGCCGTCGCGCTGCCGGAACCGTGCCGACTTGCGACGAGCGCAAAGTCAAGCGCCGGGAATGAAAGGCGCCACCGAGCGCGAGCGGCACGGCCCGGGTGCCGTACCAGCTCATCTCCAGAACCGTAGCCTCGAAGCCGGCGAGAGTGAGTGCCGTTGTGAGCCCCGCCGCCGATCCGCTCGCGTGGACGACCAGATCGGCTTCGGGCGAAGCCATCGCCGGAGTCGCAAATCGGCACCCCAGCGCCGCGGCGATCTCTTTGCGGGCCGGATCGGTGTCGATGAGCTCGACCTCGGCACCAGGCAAACGCGCCATGAGCGTGGCGACGAGACAACCGACGACACCGGCGCCGATCACCGCGATGCGGTCACCCGGTCCCGGGCGGGCATCCCAGACTCCATTCACCGCTGTCTCCATGTTGGCGGCGAGCGTTGCGCGCCGGTCCGGGACTCCGTCGGGGATCTGGAAGGCGGCATCTGTCGGCACTATGAACCGGTCTTGGTGCGGATGCAGACAGAACACCCGGCGCCCGACCATTTCAGGCGGGCCCTCCTCGACAATCCCGACAGCCGAATAGCCGTACTTGACCGGCGCCGGAAATTCACCTTCCTGAAACGGGCAACGCATCCGCTGCCACTCGCTTTCCGGCACCTCGCCGCGAAACACCAGGCCTTCGGTGCCCCGGCTGATCGCGCTGCAGCGCGTCCGGATCAGCAGCTCGGTCCGGGAAGGCGAGCGGAGTTGCTGAGTCCTGATTTCCCCATGCCCCGGCGCGGTCACCCAAAACGCTCGCACTTCAGGCATCGGAATAAACCCGGTCTTGGACGGGTCTGACGGACCGCCGCTTGCTGATCGAGTGCCGGCAGAACACGATGGCCAGATACACCGAGAATATTGATATGTCGATCCAGAACGCCCCGCCTGCTCCCATGCCGACCGCGCTCGCACGAGAAGCCCGCTCGGTCGTCGCGCGGGCGCTGGGACTCGCCATCGCGGCGATATTGCTGCCGGTTCTCGGCGGCGCTGTGCATCCCACTGCAGCGCTGTCCGGGTTGGCCCTGTTTGC
>JAFASL010000273.1 GCA_019244535.1 Alphaproteobacteria bacterium | reverse complement strand
ACCACGACCCGCACCTCGGGATTCTCGAACCGGATGCGGTTGAGCGCGTCGTAGAGCTCGATATCGACCCCGAGGTCGTAAGAATTCAGCTTCAGCCGGTAGTCGCCGGAAAACGCCGCTTCCTCCGCGACATCCAGCGTCAGCGTGGCGACCGCGCCGGCGCAGGAGAGGCGCCAATGGCGATAGCGCGAAGGATCGGTATCGAACGTGATCATATAGGAAATTTGATTCATGCCAACCTCCGGGTGTCAACCATAAAGAATGCATGATATTGCATTTTTCGATGTGAGCAGCGGGCAGGGAAAAGGCTTGCGCTGTCCGAGGGCGGCGTTACGGGTGGCGCCCCTCGTCCGTGCCCAATTCGTCGAGCAACGCCTTTGCCTCTTTGAGATCGGGGGTGGCGAAGCCCTCGGTGAACCAGCCGTAGACCGGGGCGAGCAGGTCGCGGGCAGCGGCGCGGCGGCCCTGGTCGCGCCACAACCGAGCAAGGCTCGCAGCGGCGCGCAACTCCCACAGCTTGGCGTCCTGCTCTCGGGCGATGCCGAGGGCGTTACGATACAGTTCCTCGGCGGCTTCGGGATGGCCTTGCCGGAGCAGCAGCCGGGCTTTCTGCCGATCGAGCTCCGCGGCGAACCAGCGCTCCCCCGTTCTTTCGACGAGCTGCAACGCCTGATCCAACTCGGCGGCGCCTCCTTCGATTTGACCTGCGATCTCACATGCCCCGGCCAGGAGGGCGATGTAGAAGGGCATCCACGCCGTAGCCCCAGTGGCGCAGTAAGCGCTCGAACCGGCGCGCAGAAGAGATAGGCCCTCAGTCACGTCGGCATTCTTGGCCTTTACCCACCCGCCGAAGATCGCTGCCGTTGCGCGAAAGAAAGGGAAACTCTGATCGTTCGCAACTGCAATCAAGTCATTCGCCCGCTGCTCCAAGCCTGTGTCGTCGCCGATGATTGATAACAGAAGAGCGTTCATCCCCAAGCTCATCGCCAAAGTCGGCGGATGAAGCAATCTCCGCGCCTCGGCAATCGCCTTGTTGCTCTGTGCCAACGCCTGGTCGGGAAAGCCGAGACAAAAGAGGACGACCCCCAAAGCCGCCTGTGCCGACAACTTCGGGTGGACCCCGATCTGACGCAGGAGCGAGTGGTGGGAGTTCAGATCGTAAAGCGCGAGCAGCGTTTCCAGGTGCGATCGGGACAAGGCAAAGCTGCCGACCCACATCAGGTTTCGACCGGAAGAATAGTGACCCATTACAAGCCCGGCGGAATCCTCGCGCTCACGACTGAGGCGCAGCAAATCCTGGTCCAGGCGCAATGCCAGATCCAATTCGCCGCGATGCGCGTGATAGCGGGACTGCCCGCAGGGAACCTGAATGAACTCCATGGGGGAACCGAGCTGTTCCCACAACTCCCGCGCGCGAGCGTAGGCCTGGCCCGCCTCTGGCGCGGCCGAGCCTTTGACGACATTCAGCACCGCGCCCAAAGCGCTGAAAAACTCGAGCTCCTTTTTCCGGCGTTCGGGGATGTCGGGCAACCGCGCCAGCTGGTCCAGCCCTTTTTGAAATTGCGCCGCCGCTTCCGCCATCGCCGAGCGGGCGACGGATCGGTGACCGGCCCTGCCCCAAAAAGCAACAGCCTTTTCGACCAGACCGGCCTCGGCGTAATGCTGCGCAAGAAGCTCGGGCTGGCTTTCTGTTATCTCGGGGGAATGGATCTGGAGCGCTTCGGCGATCTGCGCATGCAATTGCCGCCGGGCGTTGCGCAACAGGTTGCCATGCGCCGCGTCCTGCACTAGCGCATGTTTGAAGCCGTAGACCACGTCGGGCGGAGTGCCTCGTTGAAAGACCAGCTCGGAAGCGACGAGTTGGCCGAGAGCCGCTTGCAGCTCGTCTTCGGGAAGGCGAGATACCGCGCGCACGAGCGCGTAGGAGAACTGGCGTCCGATCGCCGCGCCGATTTGCGCTACCCGCCGCGCCCCCGCTAGGCGATCGAGCCGCGCCAACAGAGAGGCGTGCAGCGTTGTCGGGATCGCAAGAGGCGGCAACCCGCGGTCGAGCACGTAGTGATCGTGCTCCTCCCGCAACAAACCGCTTTCCAAGACGCTCTTGGTCAATTCCTCGACAAACAGCGGCACGCCGTCGGTGCGGTCGGCAATCTGGGAGAGGACCTCGTCGGGCAACGCCTTGGTGCCGGCGATCTGTGATATCAAAGCGACGCGGTCGCGCCGGTCCAGACGGTTGAGAGCCAGCATGCTGACCTGCGCCTGGCCGGCCCAGGGCGGCTGGAACTCTGGGCGGAACGTCACGATCAGCAGCACCGGCAGGCTCCGGACACGCTCGACGGTGAGGTCGAGCAGCTCCCGCGAGGTGGGGTCGAGCCAATGCGCATCCTCCCATACCACGACCACCGGCTGTTTGTGCGCCAGGCCCTCGAGCTGGCGGATCAACGCCTCCAGCGTTCTTTCCTTTTTCCGCTGCGGACTGAGATTTGGCAGAGGGCGGCGCTCCGAAGCCGGCAATGACATCAGATCGGCGAGGAACGCCACATCCCCGTCCGGCGGGCCGGCGCGGGCCAGCAAGACCTCGAGTTTCTCCAACTTTGAAGCGGGAGGATCGTCGCGCGCGAACCCGGCCGCCCGGCCGAGCTGGTCGATGATCGGGAACAGCGCGCTGTCCTGATGATAGGGCGAGCAGAAATACCGCAGGCAGAGATGCGGCTCGGTGTGCAAGCGTTCTTCAAATGCCGCGGTGATGCGCGACTTGCCGAGGCCGGCCTCGCCCGAGACCAGCATGATCTGGCCGTCGCCCGCCTTGGCACGCGCCCACCGGCGCAGCAGCAGGTCGATATCTTCGTCGCGGCCGACCAGCGGGGTCAATTTTGATCCGCGCAATGCCTCGAAGCGGCTCGCCAGGACACTCTCACCCAGCACCCGCCAACGGCGTATCGGCGCGTTGTCACTGTTCGTGTCCAGTGCGCCGAGATCGTGGCAATCGAACAGATTGCCGATCAGACGCCAGGTAGTGGGCTCGATCGTCACGGTGTCGGGTTGCGCTGATACCTGCAACCGCACCGCCAAGTCTGGGGCGTCGCCGACAATCCCGTGGTCCCGGCCCTCGCCGGCGCCGACGAGATCGCCAACGATGACCATTCCCGTCGCTATGCCGACCCGGCACCGCATCGGTACTTCGGCATCGGGTTTCAGGGCCCTGACCGCCGCACACAATTCGAGTCCCGCGTGGATCGCCCGCTCGGCGTCGTGCTCGTGCGCTGCGGGATATCCGAAAAGGACGAGGACGGTATTCCCGAGACGGCTGGCGATAAACCCGCTGTGGCGACCGACGATCGCCGAGACGCAGTGCTGAAAGGCATCGATCGCTTCGAGCAAATCCTCGAGACCGATCCCGTCGGCTCGCGCCGCCGCGCCGATCGCTTCGCATGACATGGCGGTGATTTGCCGGCGTTCGCGTTCATCATGCTCGGTGATCCGCACCGCGTCGGCAAATTGCGGCTGCATCTGCTGCGCGACTTGCGTCACGTGGTCCGTCGCCTCGGAGAGCGCGGCCTCTCGGCCGATCAGTTCGCTGATTGGCAGCGAGAGCTCCCCCGTACCGCCGGGTCTGGCATCCGGCGCGGCTACCGGCCCGACCGTGTCGCTTTCGGCGCTTTCCAAAGAGCGGCCGCTGTTCCCTTCTGGCATGCCCGCCCGGCGTAGACCATCGAAGATGCGCCCGATTTCACGACGGTAAACGGGACTCACGACATCGACCGGTACGGACGAGCGCTCCGCCGCGAACCGCGTGACCGTCATATCCGGCTCGACCGCCATGTATTGTGCCAAGTGACGCCGGGCGTTCGCATCATCGCCCGAAAGAGCCTCCGCTGCCGCCAGCCACGCTTTGCCGCGGAGGTACCCGGGGTTGCTGTCCATCGATTGAGACAACGCGTCCACCGCTTCCGCGTCGCGACCCGATTGCATCAATGCGCGCCCGAGGCCCTGCAACCACATCCAGCGATCCGGATCGCGCGGTGCGATCGCGTCCGCACGGCGAAACCACTCGGCCGCCTCCTGCGTCTCGCCGAGATACAGTTTGTTCAGCCCCATCTCTTTATAGAAGAATGGCTCCCCCGGATTGCGGGCAATCACCGCCGCGGTCGCGGTGATAGCTTCGGCGA
>JAFASL010000270.1 GCA_019244535.1 Alphaproteobacteria bacterium | reverse complement strand
TCATGATCGATCGCCGGCGCGCCGGCGAGCGTGCCGCGGCCGAGCGCGTAGCTCTCGATGGCGGCGTTCTCTTCGCTCGAATAGCCGAGCGCGCGCAGCGCCTCGGGGACCATGCGATTGATGATCTTGAAATAGCCGCCGCCGGCGAGCTTCTTGAATTTGACCAGCGCGAAATCGGGCTCGATCCCGGTCGTGTCGCAATCCATCACCAGCCCGATCGTGCCGGTCGGCGCGAGCACTGTCGCCTGGGCGTTGCGGAACCCGTGCTCCTCGCCGAGCGCCAATGCTCTGTCCCAGCTGCACCGGGCCGCTTCGGCGAGCGCAGGGTCCGGGCAGTTCGCCGCATCGAGCGGCACCGGCAATATCGACAGAGACTCGTATCCGGAGTTCTCGCCATGGGCCGCGCGGCGATGGTTGCGGATGACCCGCAACATCGCCTCGCGGTTCTCGGCATAACCGGGGAAGGCGCCGAGCTCGCCCGCCATCTCAGCTGAGGTGGCATAACTCGACCCGGTCATCAGCGCGGTGATCGCGCCGCCGAGCGCACGGCCCGCGGCGCTGTCGTAAGGCAAGCCCATCGACATCAACAGCCCGCCGAGATTGGCGTAACCGAGGCCTAGGGTGCGGAAATCATACGAGCGGCGCGCGATCTCCTTCGACGGGAACTGCGCCATCAGCACCGAGATTTCGAGCACGATTGTCCACAGCCGCACGGCGTGCTCGAAGGCCGGAACGTCAAAGCTTCCGTCGTCGCGGCGAAACGCCATCAAGTTGAGCGAGGCGAGATTGCACGCCGTGTCGTCAAGAAAATTGTACTCCGAGCAGGGGTTCGACGCGTTGATCCGGCCGCTCTCGGGGCAGGTGTGCCAGTCGTTTATCGTCGTGTCGAATTGCAACCCTGGATCCGCCGAAGCCCATGCGGCGTGGCCGATTCTGTCCCACAGCTCGCGCGCCGGCAGCCGCTTGGCGACTTTGCCGTCGGTGCGCCGGGTCAATTCCCAGTCGCCGTCGCTGTGGACGCGTTCGAGAAACTCATTCGAAACCCGGATCGAGTTGTTCGAGTTCTGCCCGGCGACGGTCAGATAGGCTTCCGATTCCCAATCCGTGTCGTAGGTGCGGAACTCGATCTCGGTGAAGCCCTGGCGCGCGAATTGAGTGACCCGCTGAATATAGCTTTCCGGGATCATCGCGCGGCGCGCGGCGCGGATCTCGCGTTTTAGAACTGCGTTCTGCGCCGGATCGGTCCCCTCGCGGCACGCCGCCATGATCAGGTTCAAATGGCGCGCAGCGAGCTTGGAACCGGCGACGAGCGCGGCGACCTTCTGCTCCTCGACGACTTTCCAGTCGATGAAGGCTTCGATGTCAGGATGGTCGATGTCGACTATGACCATTTTGGCGGCGCGGCGCGTCGTGCCGCCGGATTTGATAGCGCCGGCGGCACGGTCGCCGATTCGCAAAAAGCTCATCAGCCCGGACGAGCGGCCGCCGCCGGACAGCGCCTCGCCATCCCCTCTGATTTTCGAGAAGTTCGACCCGGAGCCGGAGCCATATTTGAAGAGGCGCGCCTCGCGCACCCAGAGATCCATGATGCCGCCCTCGTTGACGAGGTCGTCGGCGACGGATTGGATAAAGCAGGCGTGCGGCTGCGGGTGCTCGTAGGCGCTTTCGGAGGCGTGCAATTCGCCGGTCCGGTGGTCGACATAGTAGTGGCCCTGCGCCGGCCCATCGATCCGGTAAGCCCAGTGGAGCCCGGTGTTGAACCATTGCGGCGAGTTCGGCGCGCCGATCTGGCGGGCGAGCATCAGGCGGATTTCGTCGTAGAACGTCCGGGCGTCCTCCTCGGCATCGAAATAGCCGCCTTTCCAGCCCCAGTAGGTCCAGGTCCCCGCCATACGGTCGAAAACCTGCCGGGCATCGGTTTCTCCGCCGTGACGGGCGCTCTCGGCCAGCGCTGCGAGATCCCCCTCCCCGGTTTCGCAGGGGTCGGCAGTACGCCGCCACAGCCAGGGCGGAAGGCCCTGTTCCGCAACCGGCGCTAAACGCGCAGGCACACCGGCCTTGCGGAAGTATTTTTGCGCGAGGATGTCGGCCGCGACTTGGCTCCACTCGGCCGGCACCTCGAAATCTTCGGCTTGGAAGACGACTGACCCGTCGGGGTTGCGGATCTCGCTGCTCGCGGTGCGGAACGGCACCGTTTCATACGGGTCCCGGCCCGCCGTGGTATAATGGCGCGCGATATGCATTCCTCTCCCCCAACCCCGCGGCCAGACGTAGTTGCTCGTCCACTCCGAGCTACTACATGTAGGCCATGATCGCGAGGTCGGCAACTCATTTCGTGGCTGTCTCGTTGAAAGCACACCATATGTTGCCGACTGGCAACGCTGTGCCCGGCTCTTTACGCCCGCCGGGGAGCGATGCGATAACCCTGCCGCGAAGCGAGGCACGGACTGAGGAATGACGCTCGGCACGCGTTTGCTGACCTGGCTGCGGGGCGAATTGGTCGGGACCGACAGTTATGGCAACCGCTATTACCGCGAGCGCGGCAGCCGGCCGGTGCGGCGCGGCGGCGGCCGGGCCAGCCGGGAGAAGCGCTGGGTCATCTACGACGGCGAGCCGGAAGGCTCAAAGGTGCCGCCCGAATGGCATGCTTGGCTGCATCACACCGTGGACGAGCTGCCGCGCGCGGACCGGCCGCGTTATCCCTGGGAAAAACCGCACCAGCCGAACATGACCGGCACAGTCCATGCGTATTCGCCGCCTGGCTCTATCCGGCGCGGCGGCCACAGGGCTCGCGCCACCGGGGATTACGAGCCGTGGATACCCGAATAAGGCGATAGACGCGCGATGACCGGAAATGTGATCGAAACGGTGATGGGCGCCGTCGTGCTGGTTGTCGCGGCGGTGTTCCTGTTCTTTGCCTACACGACCAGCCAGGTCAGGGCGGTGCAGGGCTATCAGGTGACCGCGCAGTTCGAGCGCGTCGGCGCCCTGCGCGATGGCGGCGACGTGCGGATCGCCGGGGTCAAGATCGGATCGGTGGTGTCGCAGACACTCGATCCGAAGACGTTTCTGGCGACTGTGCGGATGAGCATCGACCCGGCCTATAAATTGCCCGAGGACACAGTGGCGGAGATCGTCTCCAACGGGCTTCTCGGCGATCAATACATGTCGCTCGTCCCGGGCGGCGAGGAAAAGACGATTCCGCCCGGCGGGCAGATCAAATTCACGCAATCACCGGTCAGCCTCGAAAACCTGATCGGCCAGATGATCTTTTCCGCACCCTCGGGTCAGAAGAAGCCGGGTGAGGGGGAGCCGCCTCAAGCCGCCCCCAAGTAGAGGAAACATGTCCGACAGCGATACGATCGAATTCCCGGTGTGGCGTACGCCGGAGGGTGAGCCGGTCTCCTGCGTCGAAAAGATCAAGGTGCTCAACGAAAACCTCGCCGAACTGAGGGAGCTGGCGCAGGAGGCGCTCGAGGATGCGGTGCTGATGGGCTGCGACGAGCGGCAGGTGCGCCAGGTCCTCGCGGGCATCGTCGAGGGGATCGTCAACCCCTACAGTAAATGAGGGGCTCGATCGCAGCTGTGCTCGCGCTCGCCGCAGCGACGCCCGCGGCGGCTGAAATGACGCCGGAACCGGTGGCGGTGCTGCAGGGGCTAGACAAGATCACCGCGCGCGTCTCGAAATTCGAGGCGCCGGTCGGTTCGCCGGTGCAGTTCGGCACGCTCGCGATCCGTGTCCGCGACTGCGAGAAGAGTTCGCCGGAGGACCCGCCCGACAGCGCGGCATTTCTCGAAATCGACGAAAGCCGGCAGCGCGACGTCAGAACCCGTGTGTTCAGCGGCTGGATGTTTGCATCGAGCCCGGCGCTCTCAGCGCTCGAGCACCCCGTCTACGATGTGGTCTTGCTCGATTGCAAGGCGGCGAGCGGATCGCCCCGCACGACGTCGGGCAATGCGGCCGGAAACGAGGCGCGGCCGGAGAGCGCCTCGCCGAGCAAGCGATGATAATGGGCGCGGGTGATCTCGATCCCGCCGAACTGCGCAAGATGTGGCGTCAGAAACTGTGTGTCGAGGAGACGGTAGCCGCCGAGCCTCAGCCGCGCAGCTAGATGCACGAGCGCAACCTTGCTCGCATCGCCGGCGCGGCTGAACATGCTTTCGCCGAAAAACGCTGCGCCGATCGCGACACCGTAGAGCCCGCCGACCAGTATGCCGGCCCGCCACGCTTCGACGCTGTGCGCCGCGCCGCGCGCGAACAGCCCCGCATAGAGGCGGACGATCTCGTCGTTGATCCAGGTATTGGGGCGCTTTTCCGTCGCCTCAGCGCAACCGCGTATCACCTCCTCGAAGGCGCTGTCGCAGCGGATCTCAAAACTGCCCTGCCGGACAACCCGGCGCAGCCGGCTCGGCACGTGAAACGTATCGAGCGGCAGGATCCCGCGGCGCCGCGGATCGACCCAGAAGAGCTCCGGGTTGTCCGCCGATTCGCCCATCGGAAAGATCCCGGCGGCGTAGGCGGCGAGCAGGATCTCCGGGGTCAGGCGCAACCCGCCTCGGCTCCGATCACCCCTCTCGTCATGGGGGCCGACTGACGAAATCTTCCAGCCAATGGATGTCGTAATCGCCATCGATGAATTCCGTCGCGACCGCCAGACGCTGGTGCAGCGGGATCGTCGTATCGATCCCGCCGATCACATATTCCTCGAGTGCACGGCGCAGCCGCATCAGGCATTCATTGCGGCTCTTGCCGTGGACGATCAGCTTGGAAATGAGGCTGTCGTAATAGGGCGGCACCTCGTACCCGTCATAGAGCGCGCTGTCCACGCGCACGCCGAGACCGCCCGGCGGATGATAATCCGTGACCCGGCCGGGCGACGGCAGGAAGGTGTCTGGATTTTCCGCGTTGATGCGGCACTCGATCGCGTGACCGCACAAATTGACGTCCGACTGGCGGTAGCCGAACGGCGCGCCGGCGGCAATGCGCAATTGCTCGCGGACGATGTCGATGCCGCTGACCATCTCGCTGATCGGGTGCTCGACCTGCAGTCGGGTGTTCATCTCGATAAAAAAGAACTCGCCGTCCTGATATAGGAACTCGAGCGTGCCGGCGCTGCGGTAGCCGAGTTCGGCAAGCGCGGCGGCGGCAAGTGCGGTCAGGCGCTCGCGCTCGGCGCAGTTCAGCACCGGGCAGGGGGTTTCCTCGAGCAGCTTCTGGTGCGAACGCTGCAAAGAGCAGTCGCGCTCGCCGAGATGGATGATGCCGCCCAGCCCGTCTCCGAGGAGCTGAATCTCGATGTGCCGGGGGCGATCGAGATGGCGTTCGAGATAGACCTCGCCGCAGCCGAAAAACGATGTCGCCTCATTCTGCGCGACCGGCAGCAGGCGGGCGAGCTCGGGGGCGTTGCGCGCCACTTTCATGCCGCGCCCGCCGCCGCCGGCGCTGGCCTTGATCAGCACCGGATAGCCGATCGCGCGGGCTGACGCTTCGGCCGCGGCGAGATCGCGCACCGCCCCCGGTGAGCCCGGGACGGTCGGGATGCCGAGCCGGCGAGCCGCTTCCTTTGCCGCGACCTTGTTGCCCATCAGCCGGATGTGCTCGGGAGAGGGGCCGATAAAGCTGAAACCGTGCTCTTCGACCGTCGCCGCGAAATCGGCGTTCTCGGCGAGAAAGCCGAGGCCGGGGTGGATCGCATCGGCGCCGGTGATCGCCGCCGCAGAGAGGATGGCCGCGACATTCAGATAGCTGTCGCGGGCCGGGGGCGGCCCAATACACACGCTCTCGTCGGCGAGGCGCACATGCATCGCGTTGGCGTCGGCGGTGGAATGGACGGCCACCGTCTTGATCCCCATCTCGCGGCACGCGCGATGCACGCGCAATGCAATCTCGCCGCGATTGGCGATCAGCACCTTGTCGAACATCGAATTTACTGCCCTCTCCGACGTTTAGGGGGAAGAGAAAGGGGCCCGCGCCGAAGGCGTGGGAGTGTGAGGTGGGTAGCGGCCCGGGTCCTGGAACCCCCCACCTCACCCCGACCCTCTCCGCCCCCCGGGGCGGAGAGGGAAATTTCCAGCTCGCGGCATATCGTTTCCAACGCGCCCGCAATGTTGTCCATCACATCCCCATTCCAGAACCGGATTACGCGTAGCCTCGCCGGGCGATTTCCCGGCTCCGAACTTCATCTGCATTCGACGAATCCGCCATCAAGCTCGATCGCCAGCTTTGCCGCCGGACACGCGAAGTCGACGGTGCGTGCCGATCGGGTGTTGCCCGCGAATGTGGTGAGGAAGCACAAGCTCGCGCAGCTCCCGCCGCAGGCGTCGCGCGACGACGGTTCGTCGCACCCTCACTCGATCAGCATTAGCACCGCGCCATACTCGACCGGCTGTGCGTCGGCAACCAGGATCTGCGTGACGCGGCCGGGGCGGGGCGCGCGGATATGGTTCATCACCTTCATCGCCTCGATGATCAGCAGAGGCTGCCCTTCGGCGACCGAATCGCCCAGGCGCACGAAGGGCGGGTGGCCCGGTTGCGGCGCGAGATAGGCGGTGCCGACCATCGGTGCCTTGAGCGCGCCCGGATGTTCAACCGCAGCTGCGCGGGCGGGCGCGGGGGATTCGGCGACGGTTCCCGGATTGGGCCCGCCGGGAACGCGCGCCACTCGAATGCGGCGATCGCCGACCGCGTACTCGATCTCGCTGAGGCCGGTCTCGGCAAGTAGCGCGGCCAGCGTGCGGATCAGGTCGGCATCAGGAAAGGGCGGGCCGCGGCCGCCGATTTTCACCGATCGGCCTCGCCCGGTTCTCGATCGATCATATTAGCGAGCGCGTCGAGGGCGCGTTCGTAGCCTTGTGCGCCGAGGCCGCAGATCACGCCGGTCGCGGCGAGGCTGACGTAGGAGTGATG
>JAFASL010000148.1 GCA_019244535.1 Alphaproteobacteria bacterium | reverse complement strand
GTTTCGCTCATCGCTGCGGCAGAAGCCTCCCGCCTGTGAACAAGTTCCTTTCCGCGTTCCCGTGCCGGCACAGCGGGGGCGCCCCCTATTCGACCGGCACTTGCCGTTGCGATTGCGCCCAACCGAGATGTTGCCCGCCATCAAGTGCGATCATCTGACCCGTCATCGCCGGAGCCGCCAATATAAAGCGCATTGCCGCGGCGATCTCTGCCGGACTGGTGCCGCGGCGCAGCGGCATCAGTTCGCATTGCCGAGCAAACTGGTCCGGGCTCTGCCGCGGGCTCGGTAGAGTGGGACCGGGTCCAATGCCGTTCACACGAATCCGCGGCGCAAGGGCAAGCGCCATTGTCCGCGTCAATGTCCACAACCCGGCTTTTGCCAATGTGTATGACACAAAATAAGGGGTCAGCGACCACACCCGCTGGTCCAGCAGATTGACAACGACCCCGCCCGCTTGTGCCGGCAGGCGGGCCGCGAAACTTTGCATCAGAACAAATGGGGCGCGCAGGTTTACCGCGATGTGCAGATCCCAGCTTTGGCGCGTTGCCGACTCGACCGTGTCGTTGGCGAACACCGCGGCGTTGTTGACCAGACAGCCGATCGGGCCGAGCGCATCCTCGGCCCGCGACAGGAGCGTCGCTGCGGCTTCCTCGTCGGCAAGATCGGCATCAAGGGCAACCGCCGCGCCGCCATTGGCTCGGATCGAGTCGACCAATTTTCCAGCCGCGTCGTGCGCGCCGCGATAGTGGATCGCGACAGCAAAACCATCCTCGGCGAGTGCCAGCGAGAGCGCGCGGCCGATCCGCCGAGCCCCGCCGGTGACCAGAGCGGCCCGCGGTATCGGCGGGGACGGCAGTGCTCCGTTGGGCTGCCCGCCCGGCTCGGCATCAACGGCGGGCACGACGTTCCTTGCGGGCCCGCATCTTGGCGCGAACAACATCGCGCGCCGAGACGCCAGCGCGCCCGGCTGTCGAGCGGCCGCGCTGACCCTCTGGGCGGCCATATGCCGTCCCGTTTGACTTGGCCGGCAGGCCGAGATCGGCCTGCTCCAGCCGCCTGATCTCGTCGCGCAGGCGCGCGGCCTCCTCGAATTCGAGGTCGGCGGCAGCGTCGCGCATGCGTTTTTCGAGATCGGCAATCACCGTCTTCAGATCGGCGCCCTGGTAATGCGCAGCTTCGCCCTCGGACAGCCCGTAAGTCACGTGATCCCGCTCGTAAACGCTCTCCAAGATATCCGAGATTCCCCGGCGCACGCTCTCGGGGGTGATCCCGTGTGCGGCGTTGTAGGTCTGCTGCTTTTCGCGGCGGCGGTTGGTCTCGTCGATCGCGGCCTTCAGGCTGTCGGTCATCCGGTCGGCGTAGAGGATCGCACGGCCGTCGATGTGGCGGGCAGCCCGTCCGATGGTCTGAATCAACGATGTCCGCGAGCGCAGATACCCCTCTTTGTCGGCATCGAGCACCGCCATCAGCGCGCATTCGGGGATGTCCAGCCCCTCGCGCAAGAGGTTGATGCCGATCAGCACGTCGAACACGCCGAGGCGGAGATCGCGGATGATCTCGATGCGCTCCAGCGTGTCGACATCCGAGTGCATGTAGCGCACCCGCAGGCCGGCCTCGTGCAGGTATTCGGTGAGCGCCTCGGCCATTTTCTTGGTCAAGGTCGTAACCATCACCCGGTGACCCCGTAACGCCGCCTCGCGGCACTCCGCCATCAGATCGTCGACCTGGCTATCGACTGGCCGCACGATGCAGGGCGGATCGACGAGGCCGGTCGGGCGGACGATCTGCTCGACAAATACGCCGCCAGCGCGCCGCATCTCCCACGGGCCGGGAGTGGCCGACACAAATATTGTCTGCCCTCGCAAGGCCTCCCACTCTTCGAATTTGAGTGGACGGTTATCGGTGCACGAGGGCAGCCGAAAACCGTATTCGGCAAGCGTCGTCTTGCGCGTCCAGTCGCCGCCGAACATGCCGCCGAGCTGCGGCACGGTCACATGCGACTCGTCGACGAAAACCAGCGCATCCCGAGGCATGTATTCGAAAAACGTCGGTGGCGGCTCACCCGGCTTGCGGCCGGTCAAATAGCGGGAGTAATTCTCGATGCCCGCGCAGCTGCCCGTTGCCTCGATCATCTCGAGATCATAGGTGGTGCGCTGCTCGAGACGCTGCGCTTCGAGCAATTTTCCCTCGGTGTGGAGCTCCTCAAGGCGAATTTTGAGGTCGCGCTTGATCTGCTCGATCGCCTGCAACAGGGTCGGCCGCGGCGTCACGTAGTGGCTGTTGGCGTAGACCTTGATCGATTGCAACGCCGCGGTCTTTTCGCCGGTCAGCGGGTCGATTTCGTGGATTGCCTCGACCTCGTCACCAAACAGCGAAAGACGCCAGGCGCGGTCCTCGTAATGCGCCGGGAACAATTCGATCGTGTCGCCGCGCACGCGGAACGAGCCGCGGAAAAAATTGTGGTCATTACGGCGGTATTGCAATTCGACAAAGCGGGCGAGCAGCTGGGTTCGGTTGATGCGGTCGCCCTTGGCGAGCGACAGGGTCATCTGCGAATAAGTTTCAACAGAGCCGATGCCGTAGATGCAGGAGACCGAAGCGACGACGACGACATCGCGCCGCTCGAGAATCGCTCGCGTCGCCGAATGGCGCATCCGGTCGATCTGCTCGTTCAGCGAGGATTCCTTCTCGACGTACGTGTCGGTTCGCGGAACGTAGGCCTCCGGCTGGTAATAATCATAATACGAGACAAAGTATTCGACCGCGTTCTCCGGAAAGAAGCTCTTCATCTCGCCGTAGAGCTGCGCGGCCAGGGTTTTGTTTGGCGCGAGAATGATCGCCGGACGCCCGGTACGCTCGATGACATGCGCCATCGTAAATGTCTTGCCCGAGCCGGTAACCCCGAGCAGCACCTGGTCGCGTTCGCCTGCGGAAATTCCGTCGCACAATTCCTCGATCGCCTGCGGCTGATCACCGGCCGGCCGGAACTCGGAGTGGAGTTGGAACGGCCTGCCGATATCGCTCTGCGGGCGCTCGGCCGCCATCAATGGCAGCATCGTTATCAGATCCAAGGCTTCGGCCGATTTCATGCCAACCGCAGTCTCGCTATGACAGGCACCTTCCGACGGCAGTCGCGCCCGGCTCGGATACCGTTCTCAGTCCTCTCGCCGCTATTTCCGGCAGCGCACGGGTACATCTGATTTATGCCATGTTGTCCCGCAGGACAACGCTTCGAGGGACACGGTATAGCCTGGTATTTATGCGGTTCTCAGTCCTGAAGCGCCGCTGCGACCGCATCCGGGTTTCGCTCGATAACGCGAAGATAGGTACGAGCGACTTGATCCGGCACCCGCCGCGGTTGCTCCCAGTCCTGCAGGGTGCGCAGGTTAACGTGAAAGCGTTGCGCAAAAGCAGCTTGGCTGAGCCCCAGTTGCTTGCGGGCAGGAACCAGCTGACCGGGTCGGATCCGTTAATCCGACCCCGTGTTTCGCAAGATTGCTTCCGGCTTTGGCTGGATCCCATTCGAACTCCATCGACCATCGATATTCGGCGTTGCCGTGGATATGGCAAGGGACCGCTTCACAAGGATGGGGTCTGCCCGTAAGTTGGCGGGCTACATCCTGTTTCAGGTAAAGGCCACCAATGCCCTTCCTCGCCGACCGCCTTGCCCGCGTCAAACCATCGCCGACAATGGCGATGACCGCTCTCGCCACCGAATTGAAGGCGGCCGGGCGCGACATCATCAGCCTGTCGGTGGGCGAGCCGGATTTCGATACACCCGCGAATATCCAGGAGGCGGCGATCGCAGCAATGCGGCGCGGCGAAACGCGCTACACCGTGTTCGACGGCTCGATCGAGTTGAAGCGCGCAGTGGCCGCCAAGTTCAAGCGCGAGAACGGGCTCGACTACGAGCCTTCGCAGATCACGATCGGCTCGGGCGGCAAGCAGGTGCTCTACAATGCGCTCGTCGCGACGATCAATCCGGGAGACGAGGTCGTCATCCCCGCGCCGTTCTGGGTTTCCTATCCCGAGATGGTGCTGTTGTGCGAAGGGACACCGGTGCCGGTAGCCTGCCCGCAGAACAACGGCTTCAAGATGCGGCCGGAGGACCTCGACGCAGCGATCACGCCGCGGACCAAATGGCTGATCCTAAACTCGCCGTCGAACCCGAGCGGCGCCGCCTACACCGGAGCCGACCTGAAGGCGCTTGCTGAGGTGTTGCTCGATCATCCGCACGTCTGGGTGATGACCGACGACATGTACGAGCACCTCGTCTACGACGATTTCGAATTCAAGACGATCGCGCAGGTCGAGCCTGGACTCTACGATCGCACGCTGACAGTCAATGGCGTTTCGAAGACCTACTGCATGACGGGATGGCGCATCGGCTACGGCGGCGGTCCGAGAGCGCTAATCAAGGCGATGGGCGCGATCCAGTCCAACTCGACCGCCAATCCGTGCTCGATCAGCCAGGCGGCGGCGATCGAGGCGCTAACTGGCCCGCAGGATTTCATTCCGGTCCACAACCGCAGCTTCAAGGAGCGCCGCGACCTCGTCGTCGATGCGCTGAACCGCGTACCCGGGCTGTTCTGTCCGCGGCCGGAGGGAGCATTCTACGTTTACCCCTCGTGTGCCGGCGTCATCGGCAAGCGGACCCCGGCCGGCGAGGCGATCGAGAGCGACGAGGATTTCATCCGGTATCTGCTGGAAGAAACCGGGGTTGCGGCGGTGCATGGCGGCGCCTTTGGGCTATCGCCGCACTTCCGCGTCTCCTACGCGACCTCGACCGAAGTCCTCTACGATGCCTGCAAGCGCATCGACAACGCTTGCCGCACACTAGCGGTGTAGAGGGCGAGCTCCACGGCTCAGATTTCGATTGCCATCCTGCCGGCCGGCGCGCAACTTCGGATCAGATAACGGCGCCGCCGGGTGCTGACCTTGGCGGCTGCACATCAGGATGATGGAGGCGCCCATGGCGAACACGAGTGAAGCTCCCCGCTGCGCTGCGCTTATCGGCCCGTATTTGTCGGGCAAGACCACGCTGCTCGAGGCGCTGCTGCATGCCAGCGGCAGCACCAGTCGGCGCGGCAGCGTGCGCGACGGCAATTCGGTTGGGGACCACTCGCCGGAAGCGCGCGCTCGCCAGATGTCGACCGAGCTCAATGTGGCCAATGCGAGCTTTCTCGGCGACCGCTGGACGATCCTAGACTGCCCTGGCTCGGTCGAGCTGCTCCACGAAGCACAAGGGGCGCTGCTGGTCAGCGATGTCGCCGTGGTCGTCGTCGAGCCCGAGGTCGAGCGGGCGCTGACGATTAGCGCGCTGCTGCGCTTTCTCGACCGGCACAAGATCCCGCACATGATCTTCATCAACAAGATGGCTACCGCCAGCGCGCGGGTGCGGGATCTGCTGGCGGCTCTGCAATCGGTCTCCGAGCGCCCGCTCGTGCTCCGCCAAGTGCCGTTGCG
>JAFASL010000041.1 GCA_019244535.1 Alphaproteobacteria bacterium | reverse complement strand
CGGCGGCGACGACTTGCACACCCGGGCCCTGGCATCTCGCCCGCATTCTACAAGCCGCAGAGGGATTACCGGTCAATCTCGGGTTTTTCGGCAAAGGCAATGCCTCGGACCCGCGGGCCCTCGTCGAGATGATCGAGGCCGGTGCCTGTGGCTTGAAGCTGCACGAGGACTGGGGCACGACCCCCGCGGCGATCGATGCATGCTTGAACGTGGCCGAGCAGTTCGACATCGCAGTCGCGATCCATACCGACACTCTCAACGAAAGCGGCTTTGTCGAGAACACAATCGCCGCGTTCAAGGGCCGCAACATTCACGCCTTCCACACCGAAGGGGCAGGGGGTGGCCATGCTCCCGATATCATCAAGCTGTGCGGTCTGCCGAACGTGTTGCCTTCGTCGACGAACCCGACCCGGCCGTTCACGATCAACACCGTCGACGAGCATCTCGATATGCTGATGGTGTGTCACCACCTCGACCCGCGCATACCCGAGGACGTTGCTTTTGCGGAAAGCCGCATCCGGCGCGAGACGATCGCCGCCGAGGACATCCTGCACGATCTCGGCGCGTTCAGCATGATGTCGTCGGACAGCCAGGCAATGGGCCGGGTCGGCGAAGTCATCATCCGCACCTGGCAGACCGCGGACAAAATGAAGCGGCAGCGCGGCCGGCTGCCGGAGGACAGCGATGGTTCGGACAATTTCCGGGTCAAGCGGTATGTCGCGAAATACACGATCAACCCTGCGCTGACGCACGGCCTCGCCGAGCACATCGGCTCGGTCGAGGTCGGCAAGCTGGCCGACCTGGTGCTGTGGTCGCCGGCTTTCTTTGGCGTGAAGCCGGATCTCGTGCTGAAGGCCGGCGTGATCACGGCGGCACTGATGGGCGACCCGAACGCGTCGATCCCGACACCGCAGCCGGTCCATTACCGGCCGATGTTCGGCGCCTTTGGCCGGGCATTGTCAGCCTCCTGCGTCACGTTTCTGCCTGCGATTGCGCTGGAGCGCGGGATCCACGAGCGGCTCGGCCTGCAGCGCATGATCGCCCCGGCGCGCGGCATCCGCGCAGTCGACAAGAAACGCATGATGCTCAACGACGCGACGCCGCACATCGAAGTCGATCCCGAGACCTACGAAGTGCGCGCCGACGGCGTGCATCTGACCTGTGAGCCGGCTACCGTATTGCCGATGGCGCAGCGCTATTTCTTGTATTGAAGATGATGGGTTCACAATGAAACGGCGAGACGATGAGAATAACGGTTTCCTTTCGCCGTCTCACCGCCTCATTGTGAGTCTTTAGGTGCAACGGGCCTTTGCCCTGCATCGGCGGGGCGCATGGCCGCAGGAGCTGGCGCTTGACACTGTAACCCTCGCCTATGACGACCGGCACCGCCGGCGCATCCGCCTTGTCGCCGATTCCGGGCAGGCCTATCTGCTCGATCTGCCGCGCGCGCATCACCTGGTGGATGGCGATGGCCTGGAGCTCGAAGGTGGCGGCTATATCTGCGTCCGCGCCGCCGCCGAGCCGGTCTTCGAGATCACAGCGCGCGACCAGGCGGGTTTGCTTCGAATTGCATTGCATCTTGGCAACCGGCATTTGCCGGTGCAAATCACCAAGGAAGGGCTGCGCATCCGCCCGGATCATGTCGTCGCGGAGATGGTGACGGGGCTTGGCGGGCAAATCGCCGAGTTGGAGGCGCCGTTCGACCCTGAAACCGGCGCCTATTTCGCCGGGGGGCATCATCATGGAGACGGATGACGGGGCAACACCAGCTCTCTACCGCATGCTCGCATGGCTGTCGCCGGCATTCCCGGTTGGCGCGTTTAGTTTTTCGCACGGTCTCGAAGCGGCGGCGGAAGCCGGGACAGTGCACAACCGCGTGTCGTTGCAGGACTGGATTGCGGCTGTTGTGGTTAGGGGCGCGGGGCGCATCGACGCGGACGTCCTGCGCGAGGCGTATTGGGCTGCCCAAGTTGGCGACACCTGCGCTCTGCGGTCGGCCAACCAGCGCGGAGTCGCGTTTCGTGGCACGGCGGAGACCCGGCTCGAAACAACAGCCCAGGGCAGGGCGTTTCTCGACACCTGTGTCGCCGCTTGGCCGGACCGGTTCCTTTCGGGGTTTGCCGAAGACGCTTCTTCTGTCTGCTACCCCGCGGCAGTCGGCGCCGCAATGGCCCGGGCCGGAATTCCTCTCCAATGGGCTCTGACCGGTTACCTGCAGGCTATGGCGGCGAATCTGGTCTCCGCCGCCTTGCGCCTTGGGGTCATCGGGCAAACCGACGGCCAACGCATCCTGGCTGCGCTCGAACCCACGATCAGCGCCGCCGCCACCAGCGCAATGACCCGCGACGCAGACGCATTCGGCAGTGCGGCCTTTGCGGTTGAGCTGGCCTCGATCGCGCATGAAACCCAGTACACGAGGCTCTTCCGATCATGAGCGACCCGTTGCGTGTCGGCATCGGCGGCCCCGTCGGTTCGGGCAAGACAGCGCTGATGGACTGGCTGTGCAAGAAGATGCGCGGCCATTACGAAATTGCCGCGATCACCAACGACATCTACACGCGCGAGGACGCCGAGTTCCTGACCCGCAGCGGCGCATTGCCGCCCGAGCGCATCCGCGGCGTCGAGACCGGTGGCTGTCCGCACACAGCGATCCGCGAGGATGCCTCGATCAACCTCGCGGCAGTAGCGGAAATGAGCCGATTATTTCCGCGCCTCGACCTGATCCTGATCGAGTCGGGCGGCGACAACCTCGCCGCAACCTTCTCGCCCGAGCTCGCCGATCTGACGATCTATGTTATCGATGTCGCCGCCGGCGACAAGATCCCGCGCAAAGGCGGTCCCGGCATCACCCGCTCCGACCTCCTCGTTATCAACAAGATCGATCTCGCGCCGCAGGTCGGCGCGAGCCTCCAAGTGATGGAACGCGACGCAGGGCGCATGCGCGGCGAACGGCCCTTTGTTTTCACCAACCTTAAAATAGGGAAAGGCGTCCGCACGATTGTCGATTTCCTGGTCGACCAGGGCGGGCTTTGAACGCCCCACCTCAGTCGAGATACTCTTTGGGTCTGCTTTCTGGCAAGTACAGCCACAACAGTAGGACGGCTAGCGCCGCCACGCCGGCGGCAGTCAGAAAGCTGGCCGGTCGGCCAAACCCGGCGGCGATCACGCCTGTGGCGGTGGTGCTCACGGCCGCCGCGATGCCGGTGCACGTGCCGACGACGCCACGCGCGAGGTTGAACCTGCCGGTTCCCGTGGTCAGATCGGTCATGACCAAGACAGTCATGACCGTGATGATGGCACCCGTGATGCCATCCAAAATTTGGACAGCAACAACCGAATACCAGCTTGCGCTCGAAGCAAACAGGATCCCGCGCAGCGGCTCCAAGCCGAAGCCGATCAACAGAACCGGCTTGCGGCCCCATTGCTCGGCGTAGTGACTGACCCATGGCGCCGCGATGGCGACGATGATCTGCGGCACCACGATGATAGCGGCCATGATGAGTGCGGCATGGCGCTCGCGGCCGCTGCCGAGGCTTTCGCTCACCAGCGGCAGCATTGACGCATCGGCGAAACGGTACAGGACAGCCGCTGCGGCGAAGATGAGAAGGGGACGGTTTTTCAGCAGGTCGAAAATTCGCTGCAGATCTCCCGGCTCGTGGCGACCGGCGGCATTGCGCGCTCTGCCATAGGCAATCTCACGCGGGCGGATCCGACCGAGCGCCGCCAGGGTCGGAAGCGCCATCGCTGCGACGGCAAAGAAGATGGCGCTCTTCGAGACGTAATTTCCGATAACGCCCAGCGACGCTGCGGTCAGCGCGTTTCCAGCCGCATCGAAGCGTTGGTTGCGGCCGATCCTGCCGGACATTGCGCGGCGCCCGACTAGGCCCAGGCTGACGGCGGCAATAGCCGGGCCAATGATGGCGCCGGTGGCGCCGTGCAGCACTTCAGCGGCGAATACGGCCGGGAAATCGTGCGACAACGCCAGCAGCACCGCGCTCGCGGCGATCATCAAGGTTCCAGCCGCGATGAGCAGCCTCTTGCGGCGCATCGCGTCGACCAGCGCGCCTCCTGGAATCTGGCCCACGACGCCGGAAAGCCCGCCGGCGGTCAGAACAAAGCCGACGTTCTCCTCGGACCAGCCTTGATCGGCCAAATAAAAGGACACGAACGATCCGAAGCCGGTTTGAACGTCCGCCATGAAAAAATTCAACCAGTCGAGGCCACACTGGCTCTGCGGAGACAGGGGTTCCGGTGCCCGGTTTCGCCGAGGCGGTCGATCTTGTGAGTGGCGTCCGTCCATCGGTTCAGCGAAGCATAAGCGAGAGCAGGTAACCCGCCTTCCCTAACCGGAAAATCGCCGGACGGTTCGGCAGGACCGTCGATTTTCGCGCTCCAAGATCGCGAGACCCTTCCGATTCCCGATTAGGCGCGTGCCTCGACCCCAAGGAGTTCGAGCGCTCTGCGCAATGCGGCTTGCCGGATTGCCGTCCGGTCGCCGGAGAATACGCCGCGCTCGGTGCGGCATTCGCCATCGCGGCGCGCCAGGCCGAAATGCACAAGGCCGACCGGCTTTGTTGGGGTCGCCCCGCCAGGGCCGGCGATGCAGGTGACCGACACCGCAAGATCGACCGGGGCGCGGGCAACCGCGCCCTGGGCCATCGCGGCGGCGGCCTCTGCGCTGACCGCGCCGTGTGCTGCGATCGCCGCGAGGGGAACACCCAGCAACTCGGACTTCGCGTCGTTCGAGTACGTCACAAAACCGCGTTCGACGACATCGGAGGAACCGGCAATCGCCGTCAGCGCCGCCGCGACCAGTCCGCCGGTGCAGGATTCGGCAGTTGCGATGTGCCAATTGCGGGCGCGGCAGGCCTCGAGAACGGCTCGCGCGAGGGTCAGGATTTCAGGGTCGAACACCAGAAGCTCCGGCGACGAGAATCAGAAACAGGAACGCGGGACAGCGTAAACCGCCACCAAAAGGTCGTCGAGCATGATGCCGATCCCCGCCGTGGACCCGCCGGTCGGGCCAACGGAACCGCCAGGGATGGAGAGATTCTCGCCTGTAATAATGTTCTGACCGGTGGCCCGACCCGAGCGACCCGTATGTGTCAGTAACACGGCCAACAAAGTCGCGGTGGCAGTTTGGCTGTGAGGGGCGGAGGCGGCGCCCCGTCTGTGCCATTACAGCAGAGACGGGTCCGCGCGGTCCTCGTTGAAAGTCAGGAAGAAAGGCATCGTCAATCGTTCTTTGCCGTCAACCCGCAAGACGGCGTGTTCGTGATAAAAACCGGCGGTAAAGGCGAGCAGCATCCCCTTTCGTGGCGTGATCAGGGTATCTCGGGCAGTGAAGTAGAACTCGCCTCCGCGGTAGTCGTCATTGAGATAGACGATCCCGGCGAAGTCGCGGTGCGCCATTGCGTGTGGCGACGCGTCGGGGTTGGCGTTGTCGGCGTGGGGCGGCATGTGAATGCCAACGGGCCAGCTCATGATCTGCAGCAGATCCGGGTAAATCGGCTGGGTCAGGCGATAGAACTCCGTCACGCGAGCCGTCGCCAGACGCTGGGCTATGCGCATATGGTCGGCCAACTCGCCGTAGGGCTTACGCATATCCGAATGCCAGAGGAAACGGCCGTTCCAGAAACCGGGCACATGATTGACGATTCTGGTCGAAAGATCACGAAATGCTTCGCAAAGACGGTCACAGATCTTGCCGTCAAGAAAATTTTCCAGAATCAAACAATGCAAGTCGGCCGGGAGGGGCCGGTTTTGCAGTTCGTCGCAGCCGCGCAGTCTGCCTTCGCCAGTGATACGCGCCCTGCCCAGCTCATTGAGCGCGTCTTGCCGCCAGCTGATCTTCTCGAGAGGGCTGTCGGCGGCCCAGTGACGCGCCGACCCCGCAGCTACTGTACTCGCCGTTCCGGGACTCATTTGGATAGCGGTGCGCAACGCTTGTCGACTGGAGCGGCCACGCGCAGTTTGTTGATATGGTTATTTACAGCAACACCGTCCGGGTGACGCCCCCTGAAATAGTACTTTAGCCACGGGTTCCTCAGAGCTTCCGGGTCTTTGGCGTGGAAGCGTCTCATGAACTCGTTGCGGGAGATCGCAAAAGCCTCGTGCTGCCTTCCCAGTTCCGGATCTTCCGCAATGTCGTGAATTTCGGGGACACAATCCAGCACCGCCTGCTTCGTGATCGGGAAAATAAAGCAGAAGGGTTCGTCCTTCTCGAATACGACCGTGCCGGGTTTGGTGAATTGCCAATTCATTGTAAACGGATAGGGCAGCCAATTGCTCTCGATAATCCCGGTCAACGGACAAATGCCTTCCTTGGGCGAATTGAACGGACCGGTGGCGAGAAGGTCCCACTCGTCGTCGGTGCGAAAAATGTAGTCGGTGTGGAAGGTCACAATTCCGCTCGAGAAATGGGACCGGCAAAAAGTCGAAACCGGTTTAGCGTCGCGTGCCGTCTCAAGCATGCGGACCGTCATGTCCTCTGTCCGCATCCCACCGTTCCACTCGATAGCGAGCGCGACTGGACAGAGAATGTCCCAGCCATGTGCGTTCGCGATCGACAACGGCAAGCAGCGGTAAGCGTGCCGGTCCGGAAACTCGTCCATCCATTTGCGGGAAGCGCGAGCCGGCGTTATCTTTGGCGGATCAGCATTGAGCGCGAAGCAATCTAATTTCATGAACGAAACCCGCTATTGGGTGCCGACAGCCTTCGTCTACCGGCGCATTAAATATGATTGCAGTATAGAACAAAACATGAATCGTGTCAAGGCGCGGTCGAGCGCCCAAAGCGCTTGCCGCGGCCCAATCTTGTTCAGGCGAGACCGCGCAGCAGCTTCGCGCGCTCCGCCGCCGCGGAGGTCATGAACCCGAGATCGCCGCCACCCAGCACCAATTTCACACCCATGCCGATGTAGCGGCGCATCAGGGTCTCCTCGTAGACGCCGCCGATCCCGGCAAATTTTTGATGCGCATTGCACGCCTCGATGACGGTCCGGTATGCCTCCACGATGCGCTCGTCACCCAACTGCCCCGGAATGCCGAGCTCCATCGACAGATCGCTCGTGCCGATCAGCAGCGAGTCGATGCCCGGCACCGCGGCGATGGCTGAGGCATTGGCTATCGCCCGGGGCGTCTCGAGCATCACCACGACGAGCGTGGCTGCATTGATCGCGGTGCAGGCTGCGGCGGTGCCCACCGGAACATACCCAAAATGCGGCAGGCCACCTGCCACCGATCGATGGCCTTGCGGCGGGTAACGCAGTCGGTCGGCGATCTCGCACGCCTCCTCCGAGGTGTCGACATGCGGCATGACAATGCCGAGGGCGCCGCCATCGAGAACTCGCGTGGCAAGCCAGAACTGGCCGGCCGGGACGCGCACGATCGGCGCGATGCCGGCGCTGAGCGCCGCCACTGAGATCTGCACCGCAGTGTCGAGATCCATCGAGTTGTGCTCAAGGTCGAGAAACAGCCAATCATAGCCGCAGGCCTTCATGATCGCCGCGATATCGACCGTGCGGCTCTGGCGGATACCGACACCGAGCGCCAATTCGCCGGCGTCGAGCCGCTGGCGGGCGGGGTTGCGAAGGATGGGTTCCATCAGGTCTCCTTTGGGCTACAGCATTTGATTGACGCTTCGGATAAGCCGGCGGATCGGTTAATTCTAAGGCGGCTCGCAAGGAGAAAACAGGGATGGATGAGCGGAACCGGCAGGTGCTGCTGAAACGTCGGCCGTCGGGAGCGCCGACCATTGAAGATTTCGAGATCGCCGACGCGCCTCTGCCGAAGCCGGATGATGGTCAGGTCCTGGTGCGCGGGATCTATCTCTCGCTCGATCCTTACATGCGCGGCCGCATCAGCGGGGCGCCCTCCTATGCAAAGCCGGTCGACATCGGCGCCGTGATCGAGGGCCGGGTCGTTGGTCAGATCGTGCACTCGCGAGCCCCGGGCCTTGGCGAGGGCGAATACGTTTACGGCGGGCACGGTTGGCAACTCTACAGCGTCGTGCCGGCGGCAGACCTGCTAAAGCTCGACCCCGGTGAAGCGCCGCTCTCGACGGCGCTTGGCGTGCTGGGCATGCCGGGGCTCACCGCCTATGTCGGGCTCACCGAAATAGGGCGGCCCCAACGGGGTGAAACGGTCGTCGTATCGGCGGCCTCTGGCGCGGTAGGCGCGGTTGCCGGCCAGCTTGCTAAACGCGAGGGGGCACGCGTGGTCGGAATTGCCGGCGGACCCGACAAATGCCGCTATGTCGAAACGGAGCTCCGGTTCGATGCATGCATCGACCACCGCTCGGCGGATCTGGCCAACGCGCTCGATCAGGCCTTTCCCAACGGCATCGATGTTTATTGGGAGAATGTCGGTGGCGCGGTGCAGCAGGCAGTGTTCCCGCGGCTCAACGATTTCGGCCGCATGGTCATGTGCGGCATGGTCTCGGAGTACAACGAAATCGAGCCGCGGCCCGGTCCCAATTTGATGGCGGCCGTCCGCAAGCGGCTCAAGATCCAGGGCTTCATTGTGAGTGACCAATGGCAGCGGTTTGGCGAATTTCGCGCTATGGCGGCGCCGCTGGTGCGCAAGGGCGAGCTCAAATACCGCGAGGACATCGTGGAAGGGCTCGACCATGCCGCCGAAGCGTTCATCGGCCTGTTGCAAGGCCGGAATTTCGGCAAGCTTTTAATTAAACTGGCCGAAGATCCAACGGCAGGAATTTGAGCATAGGGTGCGGGCGACGGAGCTGGAACCGATGTTGCGAAAGATTTCGATTCTGGCGGGAACACTGATCTGCGCTGCGTGCCAATATCCACCCGGAGGTACACAGGTGGCTGCGTTGCCCGAGCAAGTGGAGCCGGTATGCCGCGACTTTGCCATCCGGGTGACGGCAGGCGGAAGTCCGCAGCAGGCCCAGGGCCAGGCGTGTGAGCAACCGGACGGCAGTTGGCAAATTGTGCAGAACACCCCGGGGCTGCCGGCCCAGACCTATGCTCTGGAACCGCCCGGTCAGCTCGCCGCCACGCCGAACGCGCCCATGCCGCTGCAGCCAAGCCAATCGCCAGCCAACCGCCCTGCGTGCAGCACCTATACCGCCGAGGTCACGGTCGGTGGCCAGCCGCGCCAGGCGACTATCGAGGCTTGTCCGCAACCCGATGGGAGTTGGAAGATCACGCAGAATACGCCGGGGCTGCCGGTACAGAGCTACCAAGTGCCGCCACCTGCAAGCTCGCCTTACCCGTATGATTATCCCTATCCGGTCGACTACGCCTACCCGGAGTTCTTTCCCTATTGGGTCGGCGCTCCTTGGTATTTCGGGCTGGCGCCGTCCATCGTCGTCGTAAAAAGGTTCCGGTATTTCCAACACGGATTTCCTCGCGGCTTCAATCATGGGTTTGTTCGTGGTTTTGGTCCCGGCTTCGGACATGGTTTCGCCGCTGTTCGCGGCGGTGCCGGCGGCGGGCGGCGCTAGCTTGAGTCACGGGGTCGGTATATGAGCGTGCAAGCAATCGGGGAGCCGGTGCGCAGGGAGGAGGATCAGCGCCTCCTCAAGGGCAGGGGCCGTTACGTCGACGATGTCAGGGAGCCGAACGAGGTACGAGGCTATGTGCTGCGCTCGCCGCACGCGCATGCCCGCATAACTGCCCTCGACACACAGCGTGCGCGCGCCGCGCCGGGGGTGCTCGCCGTGTTGACGGGCGAGGACCTTCGCCGTCGCGGTCTTGGCACATTGACGCCGGGCGTGCGCCGCAGGCGCCGCAATGGCTCCCCGGCCTTTGTCTGCTCCCAACCGCTATTGGCGCGCGACCGCGTTCGTTATGTCGGCGACCCGGTTGCGTTCATTGTCGCCGAGACCTTCAACCAGGCAAAGGACGCTGCCGAGCTGATCGACATCGAATACGAGCCATTGCCCGCGGTGATCAGCGCCGAAGCCGCGCTCGCGCCCGGCGCGACTGCGGTGTGGGACGAAAACCCGGGGAACGAAGCGTTCTTCCACGAGGTCGGCGACAAGCGCGCTGTCGATGCGGCCTTTGCCAAAGCTGATCGCATTGTCCGCCACACGATCCCAATCAACCGGGTCACCGCAAACAGCATGGAGCCGCGCGGCTGCCTCGCCCAATACGACGCGGGTCAGGACCGCTATACGATCCGCTGCACAATTCAGTCGGTGCATGCTACGAGGGCCGCATTGGCCGACCGCATCTTCAAGCTGCCGCAGCACCAGTTCCGGGTCGTCTGCGACAATATGGGCGGCGGCTTTGGCATAAAAGGCGGCTGCTATCCGGAATACGGGCTGGCGCTATGGGCTTCCGAGGTCGCCGGCCGGCCGGTCCGCTGGATTGCCGAGCGCAGTGAAGGATTGCTGAGCGACGATCAGGGGCGCGGCAGCGTCGTGGAGACCGCGCTGGCGCTAGACGCGGACGGTCGGTTTTTGGCATTGCGCGCCCAATGGAAGGCGGCCATCGGCGCCTATTATTCGACCGACCGCCCGACGATACCTCTGACGATCGGGCTCGGGTGTCTGGTCAATACTTACGGCATTCCGGCGGTTCATGCCGAAGTCATTGCGGTGTTGACCAACACGATGACGATCGCCCCTTACCGCGGCGGCAGTCGGCCCGAGCCGATCTATGTAACCGAGACGATCATCGACAGAGCGGCCCGTGAGCTTGGCATTGAGCCCGTCGAGCTGCGGCGGCGCAACACGATCCCCAATGACGCTATGCCCTTCACGACGGTATTGCAGCAAACCTATGACAGCGGCGATTTCGTCAAGAACCTCGATGATTGCCTTGCCCTCGCAGCTTACGGCAATGTCGCCGAACGCCGCGCCGCGGCTGCGAGGCGCGGCAAATTGCTCGGCGCCGGCGTGGCGACGGCGGTCGCCGCCTCGGGAGGGCGCGATTACGAGCACGCCGAGATCCGCTTTGACCCGTCAGGCGGCGTCGTGCTGATGACCGGCAGCATGGATCACGGCCAGGGGCACGGCACGACCTTCAAGCAGGTGCTTTCGGAAAAACTCGGCATCGACGCGGATCTCATTCGCTACCGCTATGGCGACAGCGACCTGGTCACGATGGGCATCGGCACGTTCGGGTCGCGCTCGGCGCAGCTCGCCGGCTCGGCAATCGTCGTCGCCGCCGACCGGCTGATCGACAAGGGCCGCAAGATCGCTGCGCATATGATGGAAGCCGGGACGCACGATATTGAATTCGCGGACGGCAACTTCACGATTGCCGGCACCGACCGGTCAGTCGGAATCATCGATGTCGCGCGAGAGTCGTTCGAGGCGGCGCATTTGCCGAACGATATTGAGACCGGCTTTGCAGAACGCGCCAATTTTGGCCCGCCAGGCTGCGCCACATTCCCCAGCGGGGCACATTATTGCGAGGTCGAAATTGATGAAGAAACCGGCCAGGTCGAGTTGACCCGCTATGTCGCGGTGGATGATGTCGGCCGCGTGTTGAACCCGCTGCTGTGCGAGGGGCAGATCCATGGTGGGATCGTCCAGGGCGTCGGCCAGGCGCTGATGGAGGATCTGGTCTATGACCGAGCGACGGGGCAATTGCTGACTGGATCGTTCCAGGATTACGCGATGCCGCGGGCTGCCGATTTCTGCAATTTCGAGCTCGCCAATAACCCGACCTTCACCGACCGGAACCCGCTCGGCGTCAAAGGTGTCGGCGAGGCCGGTACGTTGTGCGCCATTCCGGCCGTCATGAACGCGGTCAACGATGCCTTGATGCGCGCCGGCGCGCCCTCCATCGGCGCGCCGGCCAACGCAGAAAAGGTGTGGCGCTCTCTGCACTACGCACACAATTGAACGAGGAGCCTTTTCCCATGCTGTTGCGTGATGCCTGGTACATAGCCGCCTGGGCCGATGAGATCAGCGGCGAGCAGCCGCTCGCGCGGCGCATCTGCAACGAGCCGATCGTGCTGTTTCGCGACGGCACGGGCCGGGCGGCGGCGCTCGCCGACCGCTGCTGTCACCGCGCTGCGCCGCTGAGTATGGGCATCGTTGTCGAGGAGGGGATCCAGTGCGGCTATCACGGTCTCATCATCGACGGATCGGGCCGCTGCGTGCGCATCCCCGGGCAAAAGCAGATCCCGGCAGACGCTCGCGTGCAGAGTTACCGCGCCGTTGAAAAAGACCGGCTGGTATGGGTGTGGATGGGCAACCCGGCCAAGGCCGACACCGCCGGGATCGTCGACTTCCCCTACCATAACGATCCGGGCAAATGGCCCAACAAGCACGACGTCTATCCGATCAAGGCAAACTATATGCTGATGGTCGACAATTTGATGGACCTGACGCATCTCGGCTATCTGCACGCCAAGACGGTTGGCGGCAATCCCGCGGCGCATGTCGAAGCCGAGATGAAGACGGTGCGGACCCCGACCGGTGTCAAATTCACCCGCTGGATGAGGAATTCGGTGCCGCCGCCGACCTATGTCAAGGCGGCCGGCTTCAAAGGCCGCGTCGATCGCTGGCAGGAGTTCGAGTTCGTTGCCCCGAGCAGCGTATTGCAATGGACCGGCGCAGCCGATACCGGCGCCGGCGCCTATGAGGGCAAGCGCGACGGTGGTTTTCAGTTCCGGCTGTTTCATGGCCTGACACCGGAGACCGAGACCAGCTGCTATTATTTCTGGTCGGTGGCAAACGGCTATCGTCAGGACGAACCCGAGGCGACCGAACAGCTTTATCAGGAGATCGCCCCGACCTTTGTCGAGGACCGCGTTATGGTCGAAGCGCAACAGGCGCGAATGAGCGAGCTGGGCGAGGCGGGCCTTGTCGACATCGCGTCGGATGCGACGCGCATGCAGATGCGCCGGATGGTCGAGCGGTTGATTGCCGGCGAACAAACCGGCAATGCGGCCGAGTAAATCTTGCGTGGCGTCGTCGAGCCGCCAGTGGTGAATTCCGAGCCGATCAGCGAGGATTTTGGCCGATTGTGGCTTGAGCATCGAGCGAGACAACGGGCTGTTTTAGCGCTGAGACCGGGAGCCCAAGTTTCGTGAACACCTTTGGCGGCGAGTAGCAGCAGCCCCAACATCAGCGGAAACGATGGCATCCCAACGGTTCGGGGCCAAGCTTAGCGCGGTCAGGCTTGCATACTGATTGCGCTTTTCTGCACCGGCGGTCTCGCTCGAGCAGCGGTCGCAGCACGGGTCAGCCACAGCAGTCAAGTCTGGAGGTGGGGCTTCGCATTGACACAGAACTGTAAGATTAGTTAGCCATAATTAACGAATCGACCCAACCAGGGGGACTGAAAGCATGACCGACGCCGCGCTGCATGCGGGGGTGGGGAGCACCACGATTGCGGTACGCCCGAGACTTGACCGCGGGCTCAATCCGCGCACTGCGATATTCTTTCTTCTGCTGCTCGCGACCGGGGTCTTCTTCGTGGCGTACAGCCTCTACTCGGACGTCGAGGCCAGTGGCACCAGAACCACAACCTTTTTGCCGTATCTTCTGCTCTTCGTAGCCTTGCTGATCGCCCTCGGCTTCGAGTTCGTCAACGGGTTCCATGACACCGCGAACGCCGTAGCCACGGTCATCTATACGCACTCACTGCCGGCAGAAATTGCAGTGGTCTGGTCAGGCAGCTTCAATTTCCTCGGGGTTTTGTTGTCGAGTGGAGCGGTAGCGTTTGGCATCATTTCGCTATTGCCGGTAGAGCTGATCCTTCAGGTCGGCAGCTCGGCCGGATTTGCGATGGTCTTCGCTCTGTTGATAGCCGCGATCATCTGGAACCTCGGAACATGGTATCTCGGCCTCCCCGCTTCGAGTTCCCATACGCTGATCGGCTCGATCATCGGGGTCGGCATTGCCAATGCGTTGATGCATGGGCAAGACGGCACGTCCGGAGTCGACTGGGGTCAGGCGACGGCAGTCGGCAAGGCGCTACTGTTCTCGCCCATCGTCGGCTTTATTCTTTCCGCGATATTGCTGCTCGTCATGAAGGTGCTCGTCAGGCAGCCCGAATTGTATCGCGCGCCGGAGACGGATAAGCCGCCGGCTTGGTGGATCCGCGGGTTACTGATCTTCACCTGCACCGGCGTCAGCTTCGCTCACGGCTCCAACGACGGGCAGAAGGGCATGGGGCTCATCATGTTGATCCTGATCGGCACGGTCCCGACCGCCTTCGCGCTCAACCGGGCTATGCCGGATAGCCAGGTTGCGCAGTTCTCGACGACCTCGGCAGCGGCATCGAAGACCGTCGGAGAAAAAGCCGTCGGGTATAATATCCTCGGCGATCCGCGCCCGGCCGTGATGGAATATGTCGCCCATCACGAGATCAACGAGGGAACCTATCCGTCACTTGCCGTGCTGATCCAGGATATCGACAAGCAGGTCAGGCAATATGGTTCGCTAGCCAAAATCCCTGCCGAAGCCGTTGGCAATACCCGTAACGACATGTACTTGGCCGACGAAGCCCTCCGCAATCTGATGAAGAACAAGGACAGCGATCTGTCGCAGGAGGAGGTGTCAACCCTGAATAGCTACAAGCAGTCGCTTGACGCTTCCACTAAGTTCATTCCGACCTGGGTGAAGATCGCGGTCGCCATCGCATTGGGCCTCGGCACGATGGTCGGCTGGAAGCGCATCGTCATTACCGTCGGCGAGAAAATCGGCAAGACGCATTTGACCTACGGTCAAGGAGCCGCCGCGGAGCTCGTCGCGGCGGGCACCATAGCGGCCGCCGATATGTACGGTCTGCCGGTTTCGACGACCCACGTGCTTTCGTCCGGCGTCGCAGGAACGATGGCGGCCAACGGGTCGGGCCTACAGCTTTCGACGATTCGCAACATAGCGCTGGCATGGGTGTTGACCCTACCCATGGCGATGATGTTGTCCGCGGGCCTCTACGTACTATTCGTCCATCTATTCTGAGTTTCCGATAAATGATACCGAATAGGCCTCTAATACCAGAATATCGGGCCAAATCCTGCCAATAGATTGGAGGGCACAAATGGTTGATCTGGCAGTCGACCGCCCTCCTGACCTTAGGGTTGTCGCACCGTCGGCGCCTGCTAGGCAGCGATACATCAACCGCAAGCTTTCATGGCTCGCCTTTAACGAGTAGGTTCTCTCGAAGAGGCAAGCAACCCCGAACCATCCGTTGCTCGAGCGGGTGCGGTTTCTGTCGATTTCTGAAGCAACTCGATGCGTATCAGATGAGCGGGGGTGGCTTGTCAAAAAACGCGATCGTCAAATTTCTTGCAGTGAGTACCATCAAGGCTTTGCCGTCGACCCGCGTTCACGATCTGTGGTTGCAGCGGGAGTTTTTCGATAATCAAGCCTCTCTACGCGTCCGCCAGATCGGTCTCGACGACGAATTCTACATCAGCCAGTATTCGGCAAACTTCAATTTGACATTTGGGTGTCCGGATGTGCTGGTGACCGACTTCCGGGCCTGCGATATAGCTTGATATCTTAAAACCCGTGTTTGGCGCTCGCCGACCCGTTGACGGCCATTCACTACGTCGCTGCGCGCGAGTAATTCTTGGCGGCGCGACCGGTGCGGTAGCGATGCTCGGAATATTGCTCTCTTCACGGCTTTGCGATGCTCAAATGGTCGGCCCGACACCACAACCTCGAGGCATTCCCGTCACGCCAATAGAGGCAGAGGAGATTCAGCCGGAGAATTGGGGCATTCACGCCCAGTCAACGACAACCTGGCTGCTGCAACCCGCGTTCCGGTCTCCGTATCAGGGACCCCAGAGCCTCAGTCCCGCGGCCAATGGCCGGGAAACGGTCGATTTGACGCTCTATGCCGGTTTGCGGCCATGGACGGGCGCCGAAATCTGGATCAATCCGGAGGTCGACCAGGGGTTCGGACTGAGCAACACTTTTGGCGTCGCCGGTTATCCCAGCGGCGAAGCCTACAAACTCGGCAAGTCAACGCCTTACTTTCTGGTCCAACGGGGTTTCCTTCGTCAGACCGTAAATTTGGCTGGCGAAACCGAAAAGCTCGAACCCGACCTCAATCAGCTCGGCGGCACCCAGACCGCGAACCGGCTCGTGTTCACGATCGGCAAATATTCGATCGTCGACATTTTCGACACCAACAAATACGCGCATGATCCGCGCAACGACTTCTTGAATTGGTCGATAATCGACCAGGGTGCATTCGACTACGCGGCGAATACGTGGGGCTTTACCTATGGCGGCACGGCCGAATGGTATCAGGACTGGTGGGCGATCAGGGCCGGCGTTTTCGATCTCTCGCAAAGACCAAACAGCGTTGCGCTGTCCAACGGCTTCGGCCAGGGGCAGTTCGTCGCCGAGCTGGAGGAGAGACATACGCTCTGGGAGCAGCCCGGCAAGCTCAAAGGCCTATATTGGCTGACCCGGGGCAATCTCGGAACCTATCTCGATGCGATATCAGTGGGTCAAGCCACTGGTCAGACGCCGTCGACCGATGCCGTCGCACGCTTTCGTACCAAGGGTGGCTTTGGGCTCAACCTCGAACAGCAGATCGCCGAAGATTTGGGTGTCTTTGCCCGAGCCAGTATATCGCAAGGTACCGTGCAGGAAGTTGATTTCACCGACGTCAACCAGTCGATTTCGGGAGGTCTCTCGCTCACCGGCTCGCGCTGGGGAAGACCGGGCGACACGGTTGCATTGGCTGGCGCCATCAATCGAATCTCGCACCAGGGCAAGCTCTATCTAGCGGCCGGCGGTCTGGGCGGAATCATCGGCGACGGCCAATTGCCAAATGCCGGCCCCGAGCAGATCCTTGAAACATATTACCGCGTCGCGCTGTTCAACTTCGCTCACGCAGCGTTCCATTATCAATTCATCAACCATCCGGCCTATAACCGCGACCGCGGGCCCGTGTCCATTTTCGGTCTGCAATTGCACCTACAGTTCTGATCTGCCGTTCCGTATTTGCCACGATAGGGATCGCCATTCAGGGGATTAGCTGGATGTCCCATTTCTTTGCCGGGGGGATGTCCTCCCGGTTCCACCAGCCGCCACCGAGCGCCTGAAATAGTGCAGCGGTGTCGGCGTAACGCGCAGCCTGCGCCTGAACCAGGGCGAGTAGCGCCATATCATAAGTGTTTTCGGTCGTAAGCAGTGCTAGATAGCCGATGGCGCCGAGCCGCAACTGGGCACGCGCGATCTCCAGACTCTTAAAGGCCGCGCGCTCCGCCGCGAAAGCCGCTTTCAGCGTGTCAGCGTCGGATTGAACCGCATGAAGCGCGTCGGCGACGTTCTGGAAGGCGGTGATGACCGTGCTGCGATACGTTTCGGCCGCCTGGTCGAATGCAGCGTCGGCCGCCCGTTTCTTGTGCAGCAAGGTGCCGGCATCGAAGACCGTTTGTGCCACGTTCCCGGCCAGGCTCCAAAAAGCGGTATTGGGTAGGAGGAACAATTGACTGATCTGGTTGCCAGTAGTGCCCGCATTGCCGGTAAGTGTGAATGTCGGGAGAATTGCGGCGACAGCGACACCGATCGATGCACTCGCCGCATGCAACTGCGCAGCGGCCGATTGTATGTCGGGGCGTTGTTCGACCAGCTTCGACGGCACGCTCACCGGCAGCTCCAGCGGCAGCTGTAGCGAGGCAAGCTCGAATTTCTCGGCCGGTTCTTGGCTTGGAAAGCGGCCGATCAACGCTGTCAACAGGTCGCGTTGTGCTGCCAGTTGTTTCTGCAACGGCGGCAGTGTCGCCTGCGCCTGCGCCAACGTCGCTTCGACCGTCGCGACATCGGCTCCTGCCACTTGGCCAAGAGCCAATTGCTTGCGCAGGATGTCGGCGGAGTCAGTCTGGATCTTGATAATTTCCTCGGTCGCCGCAATCTGGCCACGCAACGATGCCTCCTGAACGGCCGCCGCGACGACGTTCGAGGTCAGGGTCAGATAGGCCGCTTCGAGCTGAAACTGCTGAAATTCGGCCGTCGCCATCAGCGACTCGACCTGCCGTCTTACTCCGCCGAATACGTCGGGCGCATATGTTACGACCACTTGCGCGGTATGCAAGGTGAACCAGGGCTTGCCCGAGGAGGCCGCCGTGAATGTGATGCCGGTCGCAGTTTTGTTGCGGCTCGGCGAGTAACTCACCACAGCTGTAGGAAAGAACGCGCCCTGCTCTGCATAGACATTTTCCCAGGCTTGGCGCAGCACCGCCTCGGCCGCCGGCAAGGTCGGGTTGTTCCTCAGCGCCTCTTCGACCATGTGGTTGAGCGCCGGCGAATGGAACAACGTCCACCACTGGCCCGGAATGTCGAGGTCTTGCACGAAGCGTTGCGCCTCACCGCCCTTCACGTCCGCGGTAGCGGTTCGCTGGACCAAGGGCTGTGCTGTGTAGCCGGGCACGTCTGGGGCGGCCGGAGGTTCGAAATCGGGCCCAACCGCGCAAGCCGCAAGCACGGCCATGGCCACTAGGGATGGGATGATCCGGGCATCGCCGGCCAATCGAGTCATGCGCAATGCGGCTCTGTTAACGCTTGCGGCCCATTCGGCTTCCGTCAATAGTCGAAGTGGGCTTTGGCGAACCGCTAACGGTTTCGTTCTTGCGGGGTCGGCCGCTTACGCCTTGCCCGGCACCGCTTGCGGTTCCCGCAGCGATGAGGATGACATTGTCTTTGGGATAGGGACTTGGCGCCAGGACGCCCTCTTCGGCCTGAGTAACCGTATGCCCGGCCTCCTTGAGGCCGCTACAAATGTAACGGGCGGTGTCCGCCTTATCGTCAATGACGAGACAACGCATGCTACTCTGCCGGAGCGGGGCTCGGCGCCGCTTCCTCGATCGCCTGGCGCCGCCGCGAGAACAGGTCGATTAGCACCGGCATCACCAAGAGGATCAGGAAAGGCGCCAAGAAGATTCCGCCTACCACGACCAGCGCAAGCGGCTTTTGGACCTGCGAGCCGATCCCCGTCGATACGGCCGCCGGCAGCAGCCCGACGCAGGCGGCGAAGCAGGTCATCATTACCGGACGCAATCGTATTTGACAGGCGCGAATCACCGCCGCGGACCGTTCCAGCCCGGCATCGATCAATGTATTGAAGTAGGAGAGGATAATAACCCCTTCCATTACCGAAATACCGAACAGCGCGACAAAGCCGATTGCCGCCGAGACGCTGAATGGGGTGCCGGTCACCAACAGGGCGAAAACTCCGCCGATCAGCGCCATCGGCATGACGCTGGCGGTCAACAGCATGTCGGTCAGGGAGCCAAAGTTAAGGAATAGCAGCATGCAGATAAGAGCTAGGCTGATCGGCACCACGACCTTGAGGCGTTCGAGGGCATCTTGCAATTCCCCGAACTCGCCTACCCATTCCAAACGGTAGCCGGCGGGCAGCTGAACCTTTTGTGCGATTTTCTGTTGCGCTTCGAGGACGGCGCCGCCGAGATCGCGGCCACGCACGCTGAATTTGATCGGGATATAGCGCTCCTGGTTCTCGCGATAGATGAAGGAGGCGCCGGAGACGAGCTGTACAGTAGCGACGTCAGTCAGCGGTATCGGGACGATACCGCTCCCGCTCGGGTTGGGCGCGCCGATCGTGATGCGGCGGATAGCGCCAAGGCTTTGGCGGTAATTGGGCGCGAGGCGCACAATCATCGGGAAATTTCGGTCGCTGCCCTCCTCGTAGAGGTTTCCGGCCGCCTGTCCGCCGATTGCCGCAGATATCGTTGAATTGATGTCGCCCGGTGCGAGACCGTATCGGGCGGCACGGGCGCGGTCTATGTCGATCCGAACCGTCGGTTGGCCGAGCGAATTAAACACCGCGAGATCGGCAATACCCGGTACCGTGCTCATGACCTCCTTGATCTTGGCGGCGGTCTTTTCAAGCGTGCCGAGATCGTTGCCGAACAGCTTGACCGAGTTTTCGCCCTTCACCCCCGATGCCGCCTCCTCGACATTGTCCTCGATGTTTTGTGAGAAGTTGAACTCCACTCCAGGGAATTGCGCCCGGAGCGCGGTGCTGACCTCTTCTGTAAGCTTTTCTTTGTCGACACCGCTGGGCCAAGTGTCGAACGGCTTCAGCGGAACATAGAACTCCGCGTTGAAAAACCCGGTAGCGTCGGTGCCGTCGTCCGGCCGTCCATTCTGCGAAATGACCGTCACGACTTCGGGGTAGCTTTTGATCACCCGCCGCATCCGGTTGACATAGCCGTTTGCCTCCTCGAGGGATATCGAGGGCGGGAATGTTGCCCGGATCCAGAAATTCCCCTCCTCGAGTTTGGGTAGGAACTCTAGACCGAGCGAAGTCACAGTGATCGCCGCCAGACCGAAAAGCAGCGCGGCGGCGCCGAGCGTGATTATTCGATTGGCGACGGCGAAGTAGAGGACGGGTTCATAGATCCGGCGCAAACCTCGCACCACCAGCGTTTCGGTCTCCCGAACCCGCTCGGGTAGGAGCAGCGCGCTCAGTGCGGGGGAGATTGTGAAGGTGGCGATGACGCCTCCAGCGATTGCATAGGCGTAGGTCGTAGCCATCGGACCGAAGATGTGACCTTCGACGCCGCCCAGAGTGAACAACGGGATGAACGCGGCGACAATGATGCCGGCGGCGAAAAAGATCGCTCGGTTGACCTCGCTCGCCGATCGCAGGATCGTCCGCAGCCTGCCGGTGAGCCCGGCGCGCCGGGCGATTCCGGTGGGTGCGTATTCGTGGTGCTGTTCGCCCTCGCTTAAGTGACGAAAGACATTCTCGACCATTATCACCGTTGCGTTGACAATCAGCCCGAAATCGATGGCGCCGACCGACAACAAATTCGCCGATTGACCGCGCAACACCAGGATCGTAATCGCAAAAGACAGGGCAAAAGGGATCGTCGCCGCAACGATTACGGCGCTGCGAAGATTCCCAAGGAACAGCCATTGCACAAGGAAGATCAGCACGATGCCAAAAACCATGTTATGCAGCACCGTGCTGGTAGTAATGTTGATCAGATCGCTGCGGTCGTATATCCGCTCGATCCGAACCCCAGGCGGCAGAATATTCGAATTATTGATCTTCTCGACTTCGGCCTCAACGCGGCGGATGGTCGGCAGGCTCTGTTCGCCGCGACGCATCAGCACTATTCCTTGAACGATGTCGTCGTCGTCGTCCTGTCCGGCTATGCCGAGACGAGGTTGGTGACCAACGGAAACGGTCGCGATATCGCCGATCCGTATCGGCACGCCGTTGACCGCTGTGATCATCGTGTCGCGGATCTGATCCATCGAGTGGATCAGACCGACGCCGCGAACGATTGCGGCCTGAGGCCCGAAATTGACGGTCTGGCCGCCGACATTGATGTTGCTGTTATTGAGGCTCTGCAGCACCTGCGGCAGCGTGATCCCCTGCGCCAATAATCGGTCGAGATCGACGGTTATCTCATAGGTTTTTGTCTTGCCACCCCATCCAGCAACATCGATTACCCCCGGCACTGCTTTGAAGCGGCGCTCGAGGATCCAGTCCTGGATGGTTTTAAGTTCGGTGAGACTAAACCCCGGCGGACCCACCACGCGATAACGGTAGATCTCGCCGATCGGGCTTTCCGGCGAAATCTGCGGGCTCGCGCCATTGTGCAGCGGGCTGAGCTGCGATAGCCGGTTGATTACCCATTGCTGTGCTTCGTCATAGGTGAAGGCGTAGGTAAACTGCACCTTTACGTCGGACAACCCGAACAGAGAGATCGTCCGCACGGCAGTGACGTTCGGAATCCCCGCC
>JAFASL010000889.1 GCA_019244535.1 Alphaproteobacteria bacterium | reverse complement strand
CAGTTTTTTCATCGGGCGCCGGCCGCTCCCTGCTGGGAAGCTCCAATTGACATCTTCGAGAGCGAGGATGCACTTACGATCGTGATTGCGCTGCCTGGCGTGGATCCAGAGCGAGTTCAGGTGACCCTCAGCGCAGGCGTGTTGATCGTCAGCGGGGAACGTCCATTACCAGACGGCCTCAGTAACGCGCGGATCCACCGGTTGGAGATTCCGCATGGACATTTCGAGCGGCGGATCGAATTGCCGCCGGCGCGGCTCGAACTTTCCGGTCGGCATCTCGCCAACGGTTGCCTGATGCTGCAGCTGCATAAGTTTTAAGGGACATCCGCCATGCCTTTGGAGGACCGCGATCTGCGTAGCTCGGACAGCGTCCCGCCCTCGGTTCCCGGCACCGCCGAAATACCCCCCGCCGGGGTCCCGGCGTTGCCCGAAGACGCGCTGATACTGATCCCGACCCGCAACCTGGTTTTGTTCCCCGGCACCGTGTTGCCGATCACCCTCGGCCGCCAGCGTTCTGTCGTGGCGGCACAAACGGCGATGCGGCTCAACCGGACCGTCGGTTTGGTGCTGCAGCGCGACGCCGGCATTGACGATCCAATCCCGGTCGATCTGCATCGTACTGGCGCCGAAGCGAGCCTGTTGCGTTATGTCACCAGCCCGGATGGCGGCCATCATGCGATCTGTCAGGGCGAACGGCGCTACCGCATCCTCGAATTCCTCGACGGCTACCCGTTTCTCGCCGCCCGGGTCGAGCGGATCCAGGAAGTAGAGGCAACGACGATGGATGCCGCCGCGCGTCTTATCAACCTGCGCAACCAGGCGCTCGAAGTATTGCAGCTGTTGCCGCAGACGCCCGCCGAGCTTGTCAATGCCGTACAGTCTGTGACTTCCGCCGCCGCGCTCGCCGATTTGATCGCGAGCTTCATGGACATCACGCCGCAGGAAAAGCAGGAGATCCTGGAGACGATCGACATCGAGCGCCGGCTCGAGCGGGTTTCGGAACTACTGGCGTACAGGATCGAGGTGCTGCGGCTGTCGCGGCAGATCAGCGAGCAGACCAAGGGCAAAATCGACGATCGCCAGCGCGAATTCCTGCTGCGCGAGCAGATGAAGACGATCCAGAGGGAGCTCGGCGAGGGCGAGGACCCCAAAGCTCAGGAAATCGCAGAACTAACCCGGAAGATCGCCGAAGCCAAAATGCCGACCGAGATCGAGGAGCATGCAAAACGGGAGCTCAGCCGGCTCGACCGGATGCCGGAGGCGTCGGGCGAGTACTCGATGGCCCGCACCTATCTCGAATGGCTGACAGAGCTGCCGTGGTCGATCGAATCCGGAAAGTCGGTGGACATCGCCGAGGCCCGCCGGATTCTCGACGCAGACCATTACGGGCTGCAAAAGATCAAGCGCCGCATCCTCGAATATCTCGCTATCCAGCAGCTGAACCCCGGCGGGCGCAGCCCGATCATGTGCTTTGTAGGTCCTCCCGGGGTCGGAAAGACCTCACTGGGACAGAGCATCGCCAGGGCAACCGGCCGCAAATTCGTTCGCGTCAGTCTTGGCGGGACCCACGACGAGGCCGAGATCCGCGGACACCGCCGTACCTACATTGGGGCGCTGCCGGGGAACATCATCCAGGGCATCCGGCGCGCCGGGACGCGGGATTGTGTGATGATGCTGGACGAGATCGACAAGCTCGGCCGCGGGATCCAGGGCGACCCCGCCTCCGCGCTTCTCGAAGTGCTCGACCCCGAGCAGAACTCAACATTCCGCGACAATTATCTCGGCGTGCCTTTCGATCTCTCGAAGGTCATGTTCATCACAACGGCCAATGTCCTCGACAGCATTCCCGGTCCTTTGCGCGACCGCATGGAGGTCATCGACCTGCCCGGCTACGTCGAGGACGAAAAATTCGAGATCGCCCGCCGCTATCTCGTCGAACGGCAGCTCAAGGCCAACGGATTGACCGGCGAGCAGGCGGAGATCACAGACACAGCTTTGCGCTCGATCATCCGCGACTACACACGCGAAGCGGGCGTGCGCCAGCTCGAGCGGGAGATCGGCGCCGTACTGCGCAGCGCTGCGATGCGCATTGCCGAGGGCACCGCGACGCATGTCAGGATTGAGCCGGAGGATCTGACCGAAATTCTCGGACCGCACCGCTTCGAAGGTGAGGTCGCGATGCGCACGAGCGTCCCCGGCGTTGCGACGGGGCTCGCCTGGACGCCGGTCGGTGGCGATATCCTATTTATCGAGGCAACCCGCACTCCGGGTAGCGGCAGACTCATCCTTACCGGGCAGCTCGGCGAGGTGATGAGAGAGAGCGCGCAGGCGGCCCTCAGCCTCGTCAAGGCCAGGGCATCGGCGTTCGGGCTCGATCCCACGATGTTCGAGAAGAGCGATATCCACATCCACGTGCCGGCCGGCGCCATCCCGAAGGACGGGCCGAGCGCGGGTGTCGCGATGTTCACGGCTCTCGTATCGCTGCTGACCAATCGCACGGTGCGCAGCGACACGGCTATGACCGGCGAGATCAGTCTGCGCGGGCTCGTGCTGCCGGTCGGGGGCATCAAGGAGAAAGTCGTTGCCGCCGCGCGCGCCTCGCTCTCGACGGTTATCCTGCCGGCACGCAACCGCAAGGATTACGATGATATCCCGGAGAGCGCCCGCAACAGCTTGCGCTTTATTTGGGCCGAGCGGGCCGAGGACGTCATCGAGGCAGCGCTTGAGCCGGCCGCTCAACAGACCCCCGTCATGGCAGACGTGGCAGGTGGGTAAATCGCGGTTCGGCTCGGTCGGGACTGACAGTGACCGGTATCAGGCTTTGGATTGTAGTATCGCGTGGAGATGACAATGAGGGAGGCACCCGCAAACCGCCCGGGCATAGTGCTGCAACCGGAAGAGGGACAATCGTATTGGCAGCCGATCTGGGCGAACGGCTATTCAATCGTCAAGCTGAGCCCCAATCACGCCGGACCCGAGAATCTCGCGATGGGGGTGCAGGTAATTGCGCCCGGAGGATATGTGCGCGAGCACTCGCACAACCCAAACCAGGAGATTTTGTTCTGCTTTTCTGGAAAGGGTACCGTTATCGTAGACGGAGTGGCGCATCCGTTTGTGCCCGGCACCACCGTCTATGCCGGGCCGGGCGTGAGGCACAAGATTATCAACGACGGGCCGGACGAACTGAGAATGACCTGGACATATCTTCCGCCCGGCTTGGACGATTTCTTTGCCGCAATCGGACGCCCGCGCCGACCCGGCGAGCCTGCGCCCGAGCCTTTTGAGCGCCCCGCGGATGTACATGCCATCGAAGCGCGGTCGGGTTACGGCCCGCCGATCGAGGGCTAAGCACTCCGAATGCAGGGCTCAGCTCTTTGTGATTTGAAGCTTGCCCGTGTCGCGCTTCCCGGAGCCCTTCTTTTTCTGCTTAGGTTTCTTGGCTTCACGGGTCGAACGCTTTTGCTCTTTGTTCGCCATCACCCACCTCCTCATCAGCTATGCCCTGCCGGTATCTTGGCCTTTACGGCATCATCGGCGGGGCGCGCGATTTTGTCGAGACAAGCGACCAACTCGGGGCTCGGCCAAATTGGGGCGGCCGCTTCCTCATAGGCTCGGCAAGCTTGCAGCACGCCGAGGTCGTCATAAAGCTGGCCGGTTACCATGAGCCCGACTGGCAGCCCCCCCGCAGAGCCGCACGGTATCGAACAAGACGGGTTCTTCGTCAGATTGAAGGGTGAAGTGTAGGGCATCCAGCTGGTGAAGTTGTTCGGGTTTGGCAGGTCGTCGTCGCGCGGATCGGCATAGGCGGCCGTGATCGGCATCGTCGGCGACAGCAGCAAATCGAACTGGTCGAAGAACTGCCGCAACCTTTGGCCGAGCACGGCACGCTGGGCGACGGCGGCGACATATTGCTCCTGTGTGACTGCCTCGCCACGCCGACAGAACGCCACAAGACCCGGGTCCGTTAGCTCGACGGCTTCGGGCGTTTGCGCCCGCAGCAGGCCCCAAAATGCCGCCAACGCGAGGGTTTGAAAGATCGGGAGTGGCGATTCCCGGAACGGATCGGCAGGCTCGACCGTCGCGCCGAGTTCGGCGAAGGTCTGTGCCGCCCGTTCAACGGCCGTGCGAACTATCGGGGTCGGCTCGGCAAAGCCGAGCGTCGGTGACAGCGCGATGCGTTTGCCCTTTAATGAGCCGTCACGAATCCGGTGTCGATAAGCAACCCCGTCATTCGGCAGACTATGCCAGTCGCGCGAATCCGGGCCCTTAATCGCATCGAGCATAAGAGCCGCATCATCGACTGTACGCGTCATCGGGCCGACATGTGCGACATCGCCAAACGCCGATGGCGGGTAAACCGCCACACGGCCAAAGGTCGGCTTGATCCCCACAATCCCGCAAAACGCGGCTGGGATGCGGATCGACCCCCCGGCATCGGTGCCGACGGCGAGCGGACAGACGCCCGCCAATAGCGCGGCGGCACTGCCTCCGCTGCTCCCGCCCGGGGTGCGTTCGAGATCCCATGGGTTGCGCGTGATGCCGCTAAGCGGCGAGTCGGTTACGGGTTTCCAGCCGAACTCGGGCGTTGTGGTCTTGCCGAAAAACACCGCACCCTCGCCGCGCAGCCGTCCGGTAACCGGCGAATCCTCTTCCCACGACTGGTTGGGAGGGATCGTTCGCGAGCCGACCAGACGCGGCCAGCCCTTAGTCAATACCGTGTCCTTAAGTCCTACCGGCACGCCGTCGAGGAGACCCTGCGGCGCGCCCTGCTGCCAACGGCCCTCGGAAGCATGGGCCATCGCCAATGCCGTCTCAGGATCATACAGAACGAAGGCGTTGATCGCGCCTTCAAGGCTCTCGAGCCGCTGCAAGGTTTGCTTGATGACCTCAACCGGCGATAGCTGCCTCGCCCGATAGAGTGCGACCAGGCGAGCAGCCGGCATAAAGGCGATATCATCGGTCATCGGCGCTCCTCTCAAGTCGTGATGATGACATTCTGCAGCGGCTCGCCGCGGACGAAACGGTTGATGTTGCCTGCCACCTCGGCCCAGCGCCGAGCCACCATGCCCTCGGTCCAGCCAGAGCAATGCGGCGTCATGATGACGTTCGGCAATTCGTGAAACGGATGGCGCGATGGTCGACGTTCCGGCTCGGCCGCGTTCGGGTATTGCCACCACACATCGAGCGCCGCCCCGCCGATGATGCGGTTGCTCAGCGCGGAATAGATCGCGTCCTCATCGATGACCGTGCCACGAGCAATATTGACCACAAACGCCGTCGGCTTCATGAGCGCCAGCCGTCGCGCGTCGATCAGCCCCTCGGTCTCGGGACGGAGGGCGGTGGACAGCACGACGTAATCGCATTCCGGCAGCATCTGGTCGAGTTCGCTGAGCGAGAAGATATGCTCGACCCCCCTCCCCGGCTCTCGGGCGCTGCGGTTTGCGGCAATGATGCGGCAGCCAAAAGCAGAGGCGCGGCGCGCGACTTCGTACCCAACGCGGCCGAGCCCAATGATCCCTACAGTGCTGCCGAGGATTTCGCCGTGGGGCGCCCCGCTCTGTACCCAGCTTGGCCGCCAGGACGAGCGGGCGCGAAAGTCGCCTTCGATTTCCCGAAAGCGATGGCTCCAGACCAGCATGACCATCAGGATGTATTCCGCGATGGCGGTCTCGTGCCCGAAAGCGTTGCAGACCGTGACCCCGTGCGGCAGGGCGGCGAAATCGATCAGTTCGATCCCTGTGGCGACCGATTGCACGAGCCTCACGCGCGGCGCCGGCGGATAGTCGGCGCGCCAGTGATTGGAGACCAGGATATCGGCATCGGCAGCAGCCTCGGGCGACCGCGTCAGCTCCTGCGGATCGGCAAGGATTTCGACATTCAGACCGGGCGGCAACTGGTCCAAAATCCCGTTTGCCGTGTCGGCCGCGACGTTGCCGAGAAAAAGCGCTTTCATCTGACGTTGTGCGCGGCGAAGAAATCCGTGGTCCGGCCGAAATCGCTCGTATGCTGGTTCTCCGGCGGGGTTGGGATGTGCGCCAAATATCCCCGCAGTGATCGGATCTTCATAACCACCCTCGTCTTCTCGCTATGTCTGAGATTAGGCGGATACCCCTGTCGCGGAAAGATTTCCACGAGACCACCAGCGTTGCAGGCTGAACAGCAAGGCGCAGACGACGATCGCGGCACCCATCCTAGCGGTGTTTGCGGTTCAAAGAAGGGGACGCGCTCGCCTAGAGCGTCGAGGGCGACCGTGTCATATTGGCAGAAGCCAATCACGCGTCCGCGGGCAATCCGTTCGCTGCTTTCGACGAATGGTCATCCGAAGCGAACCGGCAGACCTATACCCGCCTTTGAGGTATTTCCGTGAGCGCCTGGATGCGTTTATCTGATCGGCGCAACCGCGTTGCTGACTGCCGTGTTGGAACGGTATCTGGTCGGTTGCAGCTGCTGGATGGCGAGCGGGTATGGCGCTAGAGGAATATAGAAGGAAACGCGACTTCCGGAAGACACCGGAACCGGCAGGCGCCGTGGCGCCGGACCACGCCTACGACCGCCTATCCTTTGTCATCCAGAAGCATGCGGCACGCCGGCTGCACTACGATTTCCGTCTGGAGCTCGACGGCGTCTTGAAGAGCTGGGCGGTGCCGAAGGGGCCGAGCCTCGATCCCGGTGAGAAGCGGCTCGCTGTCCATGTCGAAGACCATCCTCTCGATTATGGCGAGTTCGAGGGCGTCATTCCCGAGGGTGAATACGGTGGCGGTACCGTGCTGTTGTGGGATCGCGGCACCTGGACCCCGTTCGATTCCGACCCGGACGCGGCCTATCGCAAGGGATCGCTTAAATTCACGCTGAACGGCGAGAAACTGCACGGCAACTGGGCGCTGGTGCGGATGGGCGGCAAAGCTGCCGGCGAACGCCGTGAGAATTGGCTGCTGATCAAAGAGCGCGACGACGAGGCATTACCGCAGAGCGGAGATGCCGTCGTCAGGGACAACCCTCTCAGCGTCGCAACGGGCCGCTCCCTCGACGCAATTGCCGCCGATCGCGACTGGGTCTGGCACTCGAACCGGAGTGATGGCGAGCCGGCTTCCTCGCCGCCGCCCGAAAAGCGGCCGCTGCAGTCAATTCCAGGGGCCCGCAAACGCCGGATGCCGGCGGGACTGAGGCCGCAGCTCGCGACCGTGTCGGACAAGGCGCCCGACGGCGAGGAGTGGCTGCACGAGATCAAATATGACGGCTACCGGTTGCTTGCGCGAATTGAGGATGGCGAAGCGCGGCTGATCACGCGCGGCGGTCTCGATTGGACAACCAAGTTCCCGGTGTTGGCCCGCAGTCTGGCCGAGTTGCCAATCCAAGCCGGCATTATCGACGGCGAGCTCGTTCACCTCAAGACCGACGGCACGACGAGCTTTGCGGGCCTGCAGGACGCAATTTCGGGCGGCCGCACCGATACGCTGACTTTTTTCGCATTCGACCTTCTCTATCGCGACGGCTGGGACCTGACAGGCGCATCACTCGAGGACCGTAAGGCCGCTCTTGCCGAGGTCATTCTGCCGGCCCAACAAGGCATGCTCCGCTACAGTGATCATCAGATCGGCCGTGGCCCGGCGTTCCTGAACCAGGCCTGCAGCTTTGAACTCGAAGGAATCATCTCGAAGCGGCGTACGGAGCCTTATCGGCCGGGCCGCAGCCGGAGCTGGCTCAAGTCCAAATGCCGCAATCGCGAAGAATTCGTCGTGGTTGGCTAT
>JAFASL010000707.1 GCA_019244535.1 Alphaproteobacteria bacterium | reverse complement strand
GGGCAGATCTATTGCCGGGACATCCGCGAGGTCCCCGGCAATCCGCGTAAGCTCTGGGTGGCGGCGGGAGCCGGCTTCCAGAGCGATGTTGGCGTATTGCTGAAGAGCTCGGACGGCGGCGACAGCTGGACGCGGGTCGACATGGGGCTGAAGCCGCAGCATACGATGTTTGCACTGGCCTTCGACGAGCGCCGTCCGACTCGCATGTCTTGCGCGACAAATGGCGGCGAGGTCTACAGCAGCCTCGACGGCGGTGAAAACTGGATCACGCATCCGCGGCCGCCGGGCGGTACACAGGTCTACGCTCTGGCCAGGGGCTGAAAGGTCGAGCTGGCCGGCCGGCTGGGAGCGTGGATTTTCGCCTCTCCGACGAGCATGAGCGGCTGCGGCAGCGTTGCGCGGAATTGGCCGCCGATTTTGCTATCCGCTCGGCGGAGCACGACCGTGAGGCAACGCACCCGAGCGAGAATTATGCGCGATTGCGTGACGAGGGGTTTCTCGCGCTGACCGTCCCCAAAAAGTGGGGCGGGGCAGGTGTCGGGTTTCTCGGCCATACCATCGCGTTCGAGGCCTTGGCGCAAGGGTGCCCGTCGACCGCGCTCGCTTTCAATATGCATGCGTCGGTGGTTATGCCGGTACTGGAAAGCCCGGAGGTGACGACGGATGCAAAGCGCCGTATCGCCGAACTCGTCGTAGATCAGCGCAAGCTGATCGCCGGTAATTTCTCCGAGCCCGGCACCACCTCGCTGATCGGCGCGCGGCCTCTGAGCGCCCGCGCGCGGCGCGTCGATTGCGGGTACAGCATCACCGGCCGGAAGATGTTCGCCTCGATGCTGGAGGCGGCGGATTACTGCATGGTGATGGCCTTGCCGGAAACCGCCGCGAGCGCCTCGGCCGGCATCATCCTGCTGGTTCCGCGTGATGCCGAGGGACGCAGGGTCGAAGCCAATTGGGACACGCTCGGCATGCGTGCGACGCGCAGCGACGCGCTGATCCTCGAGGACTGCCGGTTGCCGCCCAGCGCCGTCGTCTTTCAATCCGACGACATCGGGCCGTTCCGGCTGGCGCATGCCAATTGGTTCTGGGGCTCCTATACGGCGGTCTATCTCGGTGTCGCCGCGGCAGCCTTTAAGGAGGCGGTCGATGTCGTGAGCGCGCGCCGGCCGCCGGGTTACGCGCAATCGCTTGCCTATCACCAGGATGTCCGCCGCCACATCGCCGAGATGAGCGCCGATCTCGAAGCGGCGCGGCTGGTCACCTACCATTCCGCATGGCTCAGTGACACTGAGGGACCGACGCCGAGGACGACGGCGGCGCTCTACCGCGCGAAATACGTGGTCGGCGAGGCTGTCAGCCGCATTACCCGGACGGCTCTGCTGCTCGGCGGCGCGCACGGCATCTTCAAGGGCTCGCGTCTCGAGCAGCTGTTTCGCGATGGCGCGCTGGCGCCCATCCAGCCGCCGCAGGCGGATTTCTGCTTGTGGAACATGAGCAGCTACGAGCTCGGCCTCGATCCCGAAGCCATGATCCCGCCGCTCAAGGCGAATTAGAATTTTGCCGCCGCGCGTTCTCCGCCCAGCGCTCCATCAGCGTATTCGAAGGACGCGTCTCGTCGAGCAGCTTTTTTGCGGTATCGATGCCGGCGACCGGCAGACCCTTCGGGTCGAGCAGCCCGATCTGCACGAGCACGCTCGCCTGGTCCCAGTAGATGTGCTCGTGGCAGAGCTTGTCGCCGCGGAAATTGACGATCGCCACGGTGGGCACCTCGACGTATTTGCCGGTCGGCGGCACACCAGGCAACATGAAGTCGATTTCGGTGTCGTGCGTAAAGCAAAACAGCATCTCGTCGACGATACGGTCGGCGCCGACAGTGCGCGAGACCGGAACCAGCCTCGTGTCGGCCGGCAATTTCGGAATGAAATGATGCGCGTAAAAGCGGGCGAGGTCGTGTTGGCCGACGCCGCCGGTCATGACGGGGACATGATTGACGTAAGGCTCCTCGACCATTGTGCGCATCGTCGCCGCGACGTCGCGCGTCGCGAATTCGCAGGTTGTATGCCTCTCCCACAGCGCCTCCAGGTCGTAATGCGGCCCCATCGCCCGGCGCAGCGCGGCAATCGAGCGCGAATGCGCAAGCCCGGCCGCTTGCTTGTTGTAATTCGGTTTCGTCGAACGATCGAAACCGGGCGCAGTTCCGGGATAGACATAGACCGCAGCATCAGGACGCTTTGACAGCGCCTCTTTCACCCCTGCAAGCGCCTCCGGCGGGATCTGAGGATCATTCTCGGCAAAGTGAATAACGAGCGGACAGCGAATGCGCGAGACGAAGTTCAGGCCGAAATCGGTTCCGAAATTGTAATAGGAAACGGCGCAGTCGATGCTGGCCTCCGCCGCTGCGAGACAGGCGAGCTTGCCGCCCAGCCCAAAACCGAGTGCGCCGACTTTCCCGGTGCACTCGCCGCGAGCCCGCAGGGCCGCAATGGCACCCGCGATTTCCTCGGTCCCTCGGGAGGCGGCGGAGACCTCGGGGCAGAGCGCGACATATCCCTCGGCCGCGTAGAAGTCGCCAAGCTTGCGGCGATCTTCATCATTGTCCGAGACATCCGGCAAGACCAGCAGCCCTGGTCCCTCGCCCGCGTCCGGCACAGCGATGTAGGCCCGGCCGCCTGCGGCATCGACAAAATCTCCGTTCATCGTGACCTTCCTCGGTTGGAACCTCCGCCCGCTGGCGCCGTGTTCTCCTGAACACGAGCACGACAGCGGAAATTAGCGTTGGCCGGAACAGCCGCCCGATCGAATAAGGCCCCTACGACGCCTTCGCCAAAGCCGCCGGGCTTGGCGTCGGTTCTCGCGCGTAATATCCGGATGCTCCAGGAGCGGCGGGACCGTGAGGAGGCGACTGCGACATTCGAAGAGCGGATCGCTAGAGGGATCACCCGTTTCAGCGGGACCATGCAGTTTGTATACGTCCACATCGTTGTGTATGGCTTTTGGATTCTCATCAATCTTGGTGTCGTTCCGGGGGTGCCGAAATTTGACCCCTCCTTTGTGATCCTGGCGATGGTGGCGTCGGTCGAGGCGATCTTCCTTTCCACCTTCATCCTGATCACGCAAAACCGGATGAGCGCCGTCGCCGAGAGGCGCGCCGAGCTCGATCTGCAGGTCAGCCTGCTCGCCGAACATGAGGTCACCAAACTGACCACAATGCTGTCGGCAGTCGCCGAACGTCTGGGTGTCGAGACCGAGGTCGACGAGGAGGTAGAGGAATTGAAGGAAGACGTCGCCCCGGAGGCTGTATTGGACGAAATAGAGGAACGCCGGCAATGAGCGAAGACCCAGTCCCTGCGATCGATATCGTCGAGGAGCACGGCTCCTTTCTGCTGATTAGGGCCGGAAGCCGTTTTGCGGTCGTTGAAAGGCGAGCCGGCCAAATTT
>JAFASL010000741.1 GCA_019244535.1 Alphaproteobacteria bacterium | reverse complement strand
AATTCCCAATTGTTATCACTGTCCGACGCGGCGTATGCGGCCGGGCTGCGGCGCATCAAGCGCGACCTTGACGATCCGCAGGCGCCCAAGAGGCGCGCCGAGCATCTGTGCTTCGTCACGGCGCGAAGGCGATAGGCGGTAGATCGCGCGGTTCGAGCTGAGCATAACCGGTTCCGGCGCATCCTTGTCGGTGCCGGAGGCCCGGCGAAGGTCCCTTCACAATCCGATTTGCCGACCTCCGTTACGCTGCATCGCGGACCGCAACCTACGCCATAGCACGCCGCCTGAATGCCAGCTGGATAGAAGCGAGGGTAACGAAGACGGCCTAGGCTTCGGCGAAGTTCTCGAGGTCTTGGCGAGACGCTGATTGCGGCCGAACGAGGAGAAGGTGCGCTCGACCACCCAGAATGACCGGCGCATCAGAAAGCGGAAGCATGGAAGTCATGGCTTCGGCGGTCGTGAAAAACCGGCAAAGCAAGTGGGAGAAATGAAAATGATGATCGGCTTCTGAGAAATCAGTGCCGTACCCCTCTACGCATGCTTCATTCCGACGGGATCCTGAGCCGCTCAAATTTCAGGTTAGACGGCGGGCGCTCAGCCTTGGCGGGAAGTGCCTTCATGCCCCGAATCGGCGTCTACCTTCGGGCTGATGCATGTGCCCTGGACCCTTCGATAAACCCGCCCTAGGATTTATGTCGGTCTTGAGAAGGTCCGGGATGCAGCGATCGACGCGCGTCAACTACGACGCGATAGCGGAACGCTATGATAGCACGCCGCATCGCGAGAAATCCGCCGATCCTGAGCTCATAGCGTTTTTGGCCGGGCGCGGGCCGACCACGACCCTAAGGCTGCTTGACATAGCGTGCGGCACCGGCAACCAGCAGATCGCCAACCGGGACTTAGCGCCAAACGCCCAATTCGTCGGTCTCGACGGCTCGCTTGGGATGTTGCGCCAGGCGCGGCGTAAAACGCCGGACATCGCCTGGGTACACGGCGACAGCGCGGCGTTGCCTTTTGCCGCGGGTAGTTTCGACTTTGTCAGTTGTCAGTACGCCTTCCACCATTTCCGCGACAAGGCGGGCATGCTGCGAGAGGCCTTTCGCGTGCTGCGGCGCGGCGGGCGGTTCGCGCTCTACAACATGTGTCCGCAGGAGGCCGACGACTGGCTCTATTACGATTATTTCCCGGAGGCGAAGAGCCGCGATTTCGCCGATTTCTGGCCGCCCGACGCGATCGTTTCGGAAATGAGCGCAACCGGTTTTAGCAAAATTGAGTTGGTGCGGCGGCATGTCCACCACGAGCGGGAATTGGCGGAGCTGCTGTCGGCCATGCGATTCCGCGAGCGTAATTCCCAATTGTTATCACTGTCCGACGCGGCGTATGCGGCCGGGCTGCGGCGCATCGAGCGCGACCTTGACGATCCGCAGGCGCCCAAGAGGCGCGCCGAGCATCTGTGCTTCGTCACGGCGCGCGGCGACAGGCGGTAGATCGGGCGGTTTGAGCTGAGCATAATGGCTTCCGGCACATCCTTGTCGTTGCCGAGCCCCGGCGAAGGTCCCTTCACAATCCGATTTGCCAACCCCCATTAGGCTGTATCGCGGACCGCAACCCACTCCTAGCGAGCCGCCCGAGGGCCGGCTGGAGTAGAGGCGACGACGGCCGATTGTCGTTAACAATTTGACAATTTACGATATTATGATATACTCATCGCCCGACTTACCCGGGCTAGCTGGAGGGCTGCGAATAAACAGCAGAAGGAATAGGGTGGATTTACTGCTGCACTAGGCTGGTCCAGCCGTCTCGGCTCAGCATTTCCCGCGCCGACGCGACCGCCTATCGCTGTTATTTCGCTGCAAAAAACAGCAAAAACAGCGAACGGAGCGCTACGGCGCGAGGGCGTCTCAAACTGGAGGGGTGGCCTTATGCGGCCTTGTCGACAATTTCCGGGCCCGAGCGGGCCTGCGCCAGGATCATATCGGCCCCCTTCTCGGCAATCATGATCGTCGCGGCGTTGGTGTTGCCGGACACTACCGTCGGCATGATCGAAGCGTCGATGACGCGCAGACCCTCGATGCCGTGAACCCGCAGCTCGGTGTCGACGACGGCTTTTTCGCGCGGGCCCATCATGCAGGTGCTGGTCGGATGATACGTGGTGCCGGCGGTTTGGCGGATGTGGTCGAGAAAGTCTGCGTCGCTCTGGGCCGCCGGGCCGGGCAAGAATTCCTCGGAGACACATTTCTGCATCGCGGCGGTCTGGAAGACGCCGCGCGCGATCCTGAGGCCGG
>JAFASL010000276.1 GCA_019244535.1 Alphaproteobacteria bacterium | reverse complement strand
CGACATGCTCGACGAGCGCGACACCAATCTCCATGCCGGGCCGCTGTCGCACGGCGCCGGGCTCTACGCATTGCCGCACTTGCTGCGCGGCGGCCACCAGGTCGTGCTGCCGCATTTCGACGTCGATGCGATCCTCGACGCGCTGTCGCGCCATCAACGAGTGTCGATGTTTGCGGCGCCGACAATGCTGACCCGGCTGGTCAATTCGCCCGCCGTCGCCGCCGCGGATCTGCGCAACCTGCGGACGATCTTTTACGGCGGCGGCCCGATGTATGTGGCGGACCTCGAACGCGCATTGCAGCTGTTCGGGCCGCGCCTATACCAGCTCTACGGCCAGGGTGAATCGCCGATGACGATCACTGGTCTCGGCAAGCGCCTGCATGCCGACCGGACGCATCCGCGTTGGCGCGAGCGGATCGGCTCCTGCGGCGTGCCGCGCACCGGGGTCCTCGTCAAGGTCGTCGACGATCATGACCGTGAATTGCCCAGCGGCGAGGTCGGCGAGGTCGTCACGCGCAGCGACTGCGTCATGGAAGGCTATTGGAACAACCCGGCGGCCACCGAGGAGACGTTGCGCGATGGTTGGCTGCACACCGGCGACCTCGGCAGCTCTGACGAGGACGGGTTCCTGACGTTGCGTGACCGCTCCAAGGACATGATCATCAGCGGCGGCAGCAACATCTACCCGCGCGAGATCGAGGAAGTGTTGCTGCGTCATCCCGACATCGCCGAGGCCTCAATCGTCGGCCGCCCGCACCCCGATTGGGGCGAAGAGGTCGTCGCCTTTATCGTGCCTCGGCCCGGCATCGAAATTGCACCCGAGGCGCTCGACCGGCTGTGCCTCGATCACATCGCCCGGTTCAAACGTCCTCGCGAATACCGCTTTGTCGAAGCGCTTCCCAAGAACAATTACGGCAAGGTGCTCAAGACCGAGCTGCGCAAGCTGCTCGCACCCGCGTCGAGTTGACCAGGGCTGCCGATCTCCGGAACGTCGGCTTCGCGCAAACGTTTTACACAGCGGAGCTCGATGACGTTCAAGGAGGCCGCAATGGCGCTCAAAGATCTCCTCGTGTGCATCGATCCGAACCCAGGCAGCGATACTCGGCTGAAACTTGCGTTGAATCTGGCGCGAGCTGGCAAGGCACATCTGACGGGTGTTTATCCCCTGCCGAATGCGCGTGGCGTCCGAGGCGAGCTGGCCGGTTTCGGAGGAGTTCCCGCTATGGCCGGCATCGCCGAAGAGCCGGCGAGCCCCGGCGCCGCGGTGTCCGATGTCCTCGATGCAGCGGAGGCCGCCGAACAGGCCGAACATTATTTCAAGGACGAGCTGCGACTCGCCGGGATTGAGGGCGAATGGCATATGCTGCCCGACGGCGACCCGGTCGAGCTGATCGAATTCGCGAAGTCGGTGGATCTGACGATCATGGGCCAACGACCGCCGAGCTCTGGTCCGAATGGGGCGGCACGATTTCGACCGGAAGACGTCGTGATCGCCGCCGCCAGGCCGGTGCTCGTGATCCCCTATGCCGGAACCTTCGAAGCCGTAGGCAAGCGCGTCCTCATCGCCTGGAATGGGACCCGCGAAGCGAACCGGGCACTCAACGACGCTCTGCCGTTGCTGGCAGATGCCGAGGCCCTCACCGTGATGTTCGTCGGCACAAACGAACGGGACCTCGAGCAGCATTGGCCTGCGCTCGAGCGGGTCGTCGGTCACCTGCAGCGCCACGGGATCAATACGACATCGGAGGGAACCCTGCGCCGGGAGCTTGCGATATCTGACATGTTGTTATCACGTGCCGCCGATCTCACGGCCGACATGATCGTAGCGGGCGGCTATCACCATTCGCAGCTGCGGGAAGCCTTGATCGGGGGCGTCAGCCGCGACCTCCTCGATCACATGACGGTCCCTGTGCTGATGTCGCATTAGCACAGTTGCCGGGTCGCACTCCGGGGGCGGCGCCTTGTCGGCAAGGCGGCGGCCGGCATATGGTGACTCCGCTATAGGAAAGGAGCCCACAATGCCGCTACCGCAGGACATCAGACCCGTATTTCAGGACATTCAGGATACGCTCGTGCGTTCCGAGGCTCCGTAGATACAGCAAACGCCGTTGTCCAAAGTCAAAGTGCTGTGGGTCGGCCACGAGACCGATACCTGGGCGTCATTGCATTATTGGAAGAAGGGCTATGTCGCGCCGCCGCACAAGCATCTCGCCGGCGCCCACGC
>JAFASL010000190.1 GCA_019244535.1 Alphaproteobacteria bacterium | reverse complement strand
TTCGACATGCTGCAGGCGATGAACACCGGCCATGACGGCTCGATGACGACGGTACACGCCAATTCGCCGCGCGACGCGCTCTACCGCATCGAAAACATGGTGATGATGGCCAATCTGAGCCTGCCGTTGAAGGCGATCCGCATGCAGGTGGCGAGCGCCATCAACCTCATCGTGCATATCGAGCGCATGCGTGATGGTGTTCGCCGGGTCCAGAGCATAGCGGAAGTCGCAGGCATGGAAGGCGAGATCATCACCACTCGGGAGCTCTTCAGTTTTCAGTATCGCAGCGAATGGCTCGACGGCGGCGTGCGGGGCGGCTTCGAATCCACGAGAATGCGCCCTGATTTCATCACACGCGCTGCGCGCTTTGGTCTCGACAGGGAGCTCCTCGAGGCACTTGGTATCGGAGAGGCCTGATTTGTTCGGTCCAACTTTGCTTGCAGCCCTGCTCGCGGCGATTCTGCTCGGCGGCGCGCTGTTTCGCGCACTGCGTTCCGAGCGCCGTCGAGTGACGCTCGAATCGCGACTGAGAGCCATTGCCACCACTGCCACTATTCGCGATCCACCGGTCGCCTCACTCCGGAAACCAAGGCCTCAGCGTAAGGCGCTGCCGATGGTTTGGTCGGGGCGGCTCGAACTTGCATTGGCGGCGACCGGCAACCTCATCCGATTATGGCACCTCCTCGCGGCGGGAATCGCCGCGGGCACAGCGATCGGTCTGCTATCTGCTGCAGTGGCCCTCCGCCCCGCACTGGCCATAACCCTTGCCGGCGCAGCTTCGGTAGCTGCGCCAGCGCTGCTGCTGCGCTCTGTGCAGAGCCGGTATCAGCGCCGGTTCCTGGATGCATTCCCAGAGGCCCTCGATCTCATTGTCCGCGCGGTCAGGTCCGGTCTGCCAGCACCAGAGGCCATCGAGCTGGCTGCGCGCGAGGTTCGGCCTCCAGTCGGCATCGAATTTCGGCGATTGGTTGATGAAATGCGTATCGGCACCGAAATGGAGGAAGTATTGCAGCGCGCCGCTGATCGCGTGCGCGTGCCGGATTTTCGGTTTTTTGCCATCAGTCTGGTGTTGCAGCGCCAGACAGGTGGCGCAATCGCCGAAACTCTTTCCACTCTCAGCGGAATTATCCGGCAACGGAAGGCATTGCGCGCGAAAGCCCGCGCGCTGGCCGCCGAAGCACAAGCTTCTGCAGCCATTGTCTCCGCCGCCCCGTTCATCGCAGTAGGGGGTCTCTTCCTGATCAACCGAGACCTCGTGTCTGTCCTGGTAACTGACCCGCGGGGCCGTTTCATGCTCGGAATCGCCGCCGTCAGCCTGCTGTCGGGGCTTGCATCGATGCGCGTGCTGATAAAGAAAAATCTGCGGTAGCTATGTCCGGGCCATCGGTTGAATATTTCCCGTCCGGCACCGATGCATTGCTTACCGTCAGCATCGGCGAGATGCGATTCACGTCCGGTGATATCTGCATACTCGCAATCGCAGTGATAGCGGCGGCGCTGTCGGCCCTCAATCTCGGTCGGATCGCTCAGTCGGAAGGTCGCCAGAAACGCCTCCTCGAAGTGCTGCGCCGAGACCCCGGTTTTTGTTCTAAGCCATTGTTGACGCCGCAAATGCCCTGGTATCAATGGCTTGGAGCGACAGTGGCAGCAACCCGGGTTATCGGCACCGCGGCGCAAGAGAAGCTGCTCGAAGCTCTTTTGGCCGCGGGGATAAAGGGGCACGGCCATCTCGCCGCGCTGCTTACAGCCAAGCTATTTAGCGCCATTCTGTCGGTCCCGCTCTGTTGGCTCGTCCTCGAATGGCGGCATTTCTTCGTCGGAGCTAGCCTCATCAGGTTGGCCATGCTGCTGGGTGCCGCCGTTCTCGGTTGGCGCGCGCCCGATGTTCTCCTATCGCGGCTAGCGGCGAGGCGGCGCACGCGACTCGAGACCGGTATACCCGACGCGCTCGATTTACTCGTTATCTGCGCCGAAGCCGGCCTCAGCCTGGACCATGCGATCGAGCAGGTCAGCCGCGCGCTCCGTTCCTCTAATCCGGAGGTAGCCGAAGAATTTGCTTCGACAGCAGCTGAGATGCGAGTTTCGACGCTGCGCGATCAAGCCTTTGACAACTTGGCGCGCAGGGCGGGGGTTGAGAGCTTACGCGGCATAGTGGCTGCGCTCAACCAATCGGTCAAGTTTGGTACGCCACTTTCGGGTGCGCTGCGGGCGGTGGCCACCGAGATGCGAACCGAACGGATGGTGCGCTTCGAAGAGCGTGCGGCCCGTCTGCCGGTTCTTCTGACGATGCCATTGATGACGTTTATCCTACCATCCCTGATGATCGTGATCGGCACGCCGTTGGCGCTGCGCATCAGCGACATGCTGGCGAGAGGTCCGTGACGGGCGCAAACCCACCTCAAATCAACTGGCGACCGGCTCTTGTCGATAGAAAAATTCCTTGCTGCGGCGTTATCAGCAGCGATCACAATATCGTCCAGGTTTGCACGATGGCTTCGCCACGAGATCACACCTGTCGTTCACGACAAAGCAGGCGCCACCGCAACGATGCTGGCCATCGCTCTGCCGGGATTGATCGGCATAGGCGCGCTTGGTGCCGAAACTGGCGTCTGGTTCACAATCAAGTTGCAGAACCAAGCTGC
>JAFASL010000065.1 GCA_019244535.1 Alphaproteobacteria bacterium | reverse complement strand
TCGACCGCCTTGAACCAGCGGTCCATCGTCCCGTAAAACGCGACATCGCCGGCGGTGACCAATGTGCCGCTCCACACCGGAAAATTTTCGGTCACTGTCCAGACCTTTTTGCGGCCGACCGGATCCCACGCCATAAACTCGCCGCGGTGACCGCCCGGTCCGGCATACATGTCGACGGTAGCCCCGACAAACGGCGTACCGGCGATGTAGCCGACCTCCGACGATTTCCAATTCATGCAGAGATGCTGGTGCGGCACATAGATCAATTTCGTCCGAGGCGAATAGGCCGAAGGCTGCCAATCCTTGCCGCCCGGCGCCGCCGGGCAGATGCCGACAACCGTTTTGCCGAGAACCGGAGTCAGCTCCTCGTTTTCGATCGGCCGTCCGGTCTTGAGGTCGATCCCCTTTCTCGAGGTGATCGTCTCGTAGGGATCGGCCGACAGTATCTCGCCGGTTGTGCGGTCGATCACATACATGAAGCCGCTGCGCGCGACATGCACGAGCACCTTGCGGGTCTGCCCGTCAATTGGCAGATCGAGCAGCAGGCTCTCGTTGATCTCGTCATAATCCCACAGATCGTGCGGGTTCAGCTGGTCGGCCCATTTCGCCATGCCGGTATCCGGATCGCGCGCAAAAATCGTCGTCGTCCAGAGATTGTCGCCGGGCCGCTGGTTCGGGTTCCAGGGGCCGGGATTGGCGGTGCCGTAATAAATCAGATTGAGGCTCGGATCGTATTGCAGCCACCCCCACATCGTGCCGCCGCCAATCTTCCAGGCATCTGGCGGCCAGGACTTGACGCCGAGATCCTGGCCTTTCGTCCAGTCATAAAACGGCTTGAAGTCATTGCCGATCAGAACGTCCTTGTCTGGCCCGGTTGCATAAGCGCGCCAGGCGATTTGACCGGTATTCTCGTCGACCGCGGTCACCCAGCCGCGCACGCCGAGTTCGCCGCCGCTGTTGCCGATCAGGACCTTCCCCTTCACGATGAGTGGCGCCATCGTGATGGTTTCGCCCAAGTTGATGTCGCCGAGACTGGTGTGCCAGACCTCCTTGCCGGTTTTCGCGTCGATTGCGACCGTGTTCATGTCGAGCGTGTTGAGAAAGATCTTGCCGTCGTCGTAGGCGAGCCCGCGACTGACGACATCGCAACACGCCACACCCATGGCTGACGGGTTGGGCTGCGGCGTGTAGGACCATTTGAGGTCGCCGGTAGCGGCGTCGAGCGCAAAGACCTGATTGGGGCGAGGCAGTACATAAGGGGCGACGACATACATCGTGCCGTCGACGATGAGCGGCGCCGCCTCCTGCCCGCGGTTGGCGCCCAGCGAGAACGACCAGGCCACGTGCAGGTTGCCGACGTTTTGCGCGTTGATCTGGTCAAGGCCGCTGTACCGGGTATTGGCGTAATTTTTCGGCGCCATCACCCACTGTTTGTCGTCTTGGCTCAGCGAATTTAGATCGTCTGCCTGCGCCGGCTTTTCCCCCGTGCCGATCAGCCCAGCCGCCAGCATCGTCAGGACGAGAGCGAGGCGGCAACTGCCGGATCGCCGCATTTCCATTGTCCTCCCCGAACCGATTCAAGCGCTCGACAACGTCAAGCCGCGATCATGGTTCCACCGCAAATTGATGATTTAGCTCCACGCGGAACTCCGATCAGCCGGCGGCGTTCGCCATCGCCTTTCCGCCATCGCGCCTCCTCCTGAAAATCGAAGCAGCCCGGACTTAAAGAATGCGGCGATTGAACCTGATCTGCCCATTACCCGGCGCTCGTCGCTCACGACGAATTTTCGCCGCCTGCGCGCTCGCCGCCGTGGTTGCCCGGCTCGGCCCGGCTTGGGCTCAAGACCCGCCGAACGGGTCTGAGATCTTCACGAGCAGCGGGTGCTTTGTGTGCCACGGCCAGATGGGCAATGGCGGCGCCGGTGCGAGCTTTCGCGGCGACCGCTTTCTGTTGATCACCGATTACGTAGTCGCCCAGATCCTATTGGGCCGCGGCATCATGCCGAGCTTCGCCGACAAGCTGAACGATCGGCATATTGCGGCAGTAGCGAGCTACATTCGAACCAGCTGGGGCAACCGGTTCGGCGGGGTGAAGCCGGAAGAAGCCGCGCAGATCCGCACAAATTCGAGTCAATGGGGG
>JAFASL010000933.1 GCA_019244535.1 Alphaproteobacteria bacterium | reverse complement strand
GCCAGGGAATTGCGATTCTGAGCGACGTGCTTGTGGCGCGTGAGCTGGCGAGCGGGACATTAGTGAAGGCGCTCGACCTGTCTCTGCCCGGCTTCGGCTTTTATTTTGCCTGGGTGCCAGATCATCCGCGGCACGCAGTCATTCAGTCATTCCATGACTGGATGAAATCCCTCGCTTGACCAGCTAACTAAGGACTCCGACAGGCGCCTCTTAGAAAGCGGCCATAGAAACGGCCGAACAACGCGCCAGATTGGTTCGATGTCATCGCGACGAGCTGGAGGCGACGGAGCAATCTCGCCCAAGATCGCGCGTGCGATAGACGAGTTGTTTCGCTGTGGCCCGCAATGACAATTGAACGTGACACATCGCTGCGATCTCAACTTTCACGTACTGGAAACGGCTAATGGGGCTGGCTGTTGCGGGTCTCGTGCCGGTAATGCAGGCGGCCCGGCGACAATCTCGCTCTTCAGCTGCCGTATCGCCGCTTCGTCGAGGGTTTCGATTTCGAGCAGCGCAGCGGCGGTGCGGTCGAGCAGGCTGCGGTTCTGCTGCAACACGCTGTAGGCCTTCTGGAATGCGCCGTCGACCAGCTGGCGCACGGCCCGATCCACGGCTTCCGCCGTCTCTTCGCTGTAATTGCGCTCCTGCGGGACGGGAACGTTGGGCTGCAGAAATGGTGAGCGGTCGCGGTCGTAGGTCACGTTCCCGAGCGCCTCGCTCATGCCATAGCGCAGCACCATCGCACGGGCGATGTCGGTGGCACGGGCGAGATCGTCGGCGGCGCCGGTCGATATTTCGCGGAACACCAGCTGCTCAGCGGCTCGTCCGCCGAGCAGCCCCGACATCTTGTATTCAAGCTCGGCCCGGGTCATCAGATAACGTTCTTCGGTCGGCCTTTGTATCGTGTAGCCGAGCGCGCCGACGCCATGCGGGATGATCGAGACCTTGTGCACTGATTCGGTGCCGGGCAGCGCCAGCGTCACCATGGCGTGACCGAGCTCGTGGTAAGCGACCACCCGGCGTTCGAGCGGATTTAGCAGGCGATTGCGCTTTTCCAGCCCGGCGACCATGCGCTCGATCGCCGCTGTAAAGTCGGCCATCGTTACCACTTCGGCATCGCGCCTGGTGGCGAGCAGGGTAGCTTCGTTGACGAGGTTCGCCAGATCGGCGCCGGTGAAGCCAGGTGTCAGCGCCGCAATCTGCTCGGCTTCGAGGTCGCTTCCGAGCTTTGCCACCTTTTTCAGATGCACCGCCAGGATCTGCTCGCGCCCCCGCTTGTCCGGCCGGTCGACCAGGATCTGCCGGTCGAAACGCCCGGCGCGCAACAGCGCCGGGTCGAGCACTTCGGGCCGGTTGGTCGCGCCAAGCAATACCAGGCCGCTCGACGGGTCAAAACCGTCGAGCTCGGCGAGGAGCTGGTTCAGCGTCTGGTCTTTTTCGTCATGTCCGCCGCCGACATAAGCGCCGCGGGCGCGGCCCAGTGCATCGAGCTCGTCGATAAAGATGATCGCCGGCGCGTGCTGGCGCGCCTGCTCGAACAGGTCGCGGACGCGGGCGGCACCGACGCCGACAAACATCTCGACAAACTCGGAGCCCGAGATCGAGAAAAAGGGAACTCGGGCCTCGCCGGCAACCGCGCGAGCCAGCAAGGTCTTGCCGGTGCCAGGCGGGCCGACCAACAGAACGCCTTTCGGCGGCCGGCCGCCGAGCCGACCGTATAGTTTAGGTTCCTTCAGGAAATTGACGATCTCGACCAGTTCGTCCTTGGCCTCGTCGACCCCGGCGACATCGGCGAACGTAACCTTTGTCTCCTTCTCGACATAGATCCTGGCGCGGCTTTTGCCGATCGTCATCAGGCCGCCGAGCCCGCCCTGCCCCATGCGCCGGATCGCGAACATCCAGATCCCGACGAAGAAGATCGCCGGCAGGATCCAAGACAGTAGATCGCGCAGCCAATGGTTCTCGACGACCCCGCTGTAGACGACGTTATGTTTGTCGAGGCTCTGCGCGAGCTCTGGGTCGACCCGCGTCGTGATAAAGTCCTTTAGGCCGTCGGGCTGTGCTTCTTTCAGCGAACCGCTGATGTAATTCTGGGCGATCGCCACCTTGGCGACCTTGTTCTCGTTGAGCAGCTCCTGAAAGCGGCTATACGGGATCGGTGTCAGCTTGGTGCTCTCCAAATAGAGGTCCTGGATGAGCAGCATGCCGAATACCGCGGCAATAATGTACCAAAAGTTGATGTGGAACCTCTTATCGGTCGTATCCATGACAGGTTTCTACCGTCTCGTCTTGGACGCCTTTTACGCCGATCATAATGCCCTCGGCGGAGCCGGGATGCATCCATGCGTTTAGGAAAGTGTTCCGTAGGTCGGTCCGGCCGGATCGGTCGACCGCCGGAAACGTTTTCTTAGTCCCGATGCGTCAATAATACTACTATGCGTTGCTTGAAGAAGCACCAGAACATCTGGAGGAAGACGAGATGCGCGTCGGGTTTTTAGGATATCAGGTCTGATATCGGAGAACTCGTACCGTCGCCAGCCCTGCGCTTGAAAGCCGCAGGGAGGCGAACACCTAAAAGTGAATACCTAAATTTGGAGCGATCGAAGGCTCGGCAG
>JAFASL010000882.1 GCA_019244535.1 Alphaproteobacteria bacterium | reverse complement strand
CTACCGGGTCGAGCTGGGCATTGACATCGGCGGCGGCCCCAGGCGCTTCACAATGTTTTTCATCCCGCCTCGGACAAAGCTTCACGACTACCCCGAAATGACGGTGCGGCTTTGCGCCGGTTCGGCGGAAGAAGCGATCACGCGGGGCTGCGTCGAGATCGGCGGCGCCCGAGCGACCTATTTCGGCGCCGATCAGCCTCGGATCACGGCAGAAGCGCTGATCCCCTGGTCGGCGCTGAGGGTTGGGCCGCCAGCTCCCGGAACTCCGCTGCAGGCCGAAATGGCTGTTACGTCATGGCATCGCGAGCGCTGGATGTCGTTGTCCGGCCGGCCTCCATCGGAAACGATGAACGATCCGAAGGGCTGGAAGAGAATGCGGCTCGGCAACGGCCCGCAAATCATCGAAACCTACCCAGCGCACCTGCTGGCGCCAGGATAGGTAGCTGCCGTCAATAGGCGTAGTCGGTGAAGACCGGGTCGATGTTGGCGTGCCAACGGGTACCAAAGTCTTCGAGCAGTTCTTCGGCGGGGGTGCGTCCGGAGCCGGCGATCGCGAAAAGCGGGTCGAGGAAATGCGTCTCGTCCTCGCCCGCGGAGTTGCGGCGGGCTCGGCGGTGCAGCCCTTCGCGGGAAATCTCCAGCATCTCGAGCGCGATGTCGCGGAAAGTGCGGGAACGCAGCCGAGTTGCGAGGCCGAGTCGGGGCACATCCCGGCGCATCGCGTCGCGCTCTTCGGCGGTCCAATCCGCAACCAGGTCATACGCCGCATCGAGAGCCGTCGGATCATACAAGAGCCCAACCCATAGGGCGGGCAGCGCGCATAGCCGGCGCCACGGACCACCATCCGCCCCCCGCATCTCGAGAAAGGTCTTGAGCCGCACCTCCGGGAAGGCGGTCGTCACGTGGTCTGCCCAGTCGCTTATACGTGGAACGTCGTTGGTCAGAGACGGCAGCTTGCCGGCAATGAAGTCTCGAAAAGAGAGGCCGCTAGCATCGATGTATCTTCCGTCCCGGTAGACGAAGTACATCGGAACATCGAGCATGTGCTCGACGTAGCGCTCGAACCCGAAACCCGGTTCAAAGACGAACGGCAAGGTACCGCAACGGTCCGGATCGGTATCGGTCCATACGTGGCTGCGGTAGCTGAGAAAACCGGTGGGCCGTCCCTCCACGAACGGCGAGTTGGCGAACAGGGCCACTGCGACCGGCTGTAACGCCAAGCTGACGCGAAATTTCTTCACCATGTCAGCTTCGGACTGATAGTCGAGGTTGGTCTGCACCGTGCAGGTGCGCAGCATCATATCGAGACCGAGCCGGCCCTTTTTCGGCATGTAATCGCGCATGATGCGGTAGCGCGCCTTCGGCATGAACGGAACGTCTTCGCGGCGCCATTTCGGGTCGAAGCCGAGCCCGATCATCCCAAGCCCGAGCTCGTCGCAAACCTCGCGCACTTGGCGCAGGTGCTCGTGGACCTCGTCACACGTCTGGTGCACCGTCTCTAGGGGCGCCCCGCTCAACTCGAACTGTCCGCCAGGCTCGAGGGTGATCGAACATCGCGCGTCATTGGCGAGAGCGATCGTGTTGCCGTTTTCGATGACGGGCTCCCAACCGAACCGGGTCATCTCGCGAAGCACGGCGGCGATCCCGTCCGGGCCGTCATAGGGAACGCGGCGCAGATCCGCGCGGCGAAAGACAAATTTCTCGTGCTCGGTGCCGACCCGCCATGCGGAGGGCGGCTTGGACCCGGATTCCAGGTATTCGACGAGCTGCCGCTTGTCGGTGATAGGCGCTCCTGGCGAGCTCGGCGTCGTGGTCATCCTGGGCGGAAACTCCAGCGGTATTGGGGCGCCCGACTTAGCAGCCGGCTTTATCGACCAAAGGGAAAGCGCGATCAACGAGTTCGAATACGGCGCCAATCACCGGCGGTTGCCTGAAATACCGCCAAGGCCGCAAGCGCGGCAGTTTCGGCGCGCAATACTCTCGGGCCGAGCCCGACGCGCGTAACAAAGGAGAGTTTGGCGAGAGCGTCAAGCTCCGTCTGGTCGAACCCGCCTTCCGGGCCCACGAGGAGCGCCGCCGGTCCGGGTGGCAGTTGCGCGAGCACCGGGCCGATCGGCTCGCCGCGGCCGGTTTCGTCGCACACGATCAGCCGCCGCGTGGCGGGCCAGATTGCGAGCAACGCCTTGAGGTCTTCCGGCTGCCTAATTTCCGGCACCGTCAACCGCTCGCTCTGCTGCGCGGCCTCGATGGTGTGGGCCAGCAAGCGCTCAAGATTGACGCGCTCCGACTGGGTGCGTGCCGTCCATACCGGCAACAATGCCGAGACGCCGAGCTCGGTTGCCTTCTCGACCAGCCAATCGAGCCGCGCTCGCTTAATCGGGGCGAACAACAGCCAGAGATCGCCCTCGCTCCCGGAGCCAGCTTGCCTCAATTGCTGCTCGACCGCGAGCCGCGCGCCGTCCCTGCCGATTTCCGCTACACGGCATAGCCACTCCCCTTCAGCGGGGTTGAACGCGACGACCGCCGCGCCGGGGACGAGACGGAGCACTGAACGAAGGTAGTGCGCATGCGCGCTTTCGAGCTCGACTATATCTGCCGACGCCAGCGGCGCCTCGATGTAGAGGCGCGGTGCACGACCCTTGGTCATGGCCTGCCCCACGGCTTGAGTCTGGGAAGTCGCGCCTCCAAGATTAACCGATGAAGACGCAAAACACTTCGCCGGGAGCCGCCATCACGCACCCGGGGGAAGCGGGGGAGGAGCTGAGGGCGCCACGCTCGGACCCAAGCGATATTCATCTGAGTGATTGGATCGAGCGACATCTGCCGGTGTGGTGCTGGCCTTACGCCCGGCTCGCACGGCTCGACCGGCCCATCGGCACTTGGCTCTTGCTGTTCCCGGGATGGTGGGGGATCGCGCTCGCTTCGCCACACTGGCCTGACCCCGGCCTGTTGATGCTGTTTGCGCTGGGCGCCGTCGCGATGCGCGGTGCCGGCTGCACGCTGAACGATATCGCCGACCGGGAATACGATGCACAGGTAGCGCGCACGCGCCTGCGCCCGCTCCCTAGCGGCGCCGTTTCGGTGCGTCAGGCTATTATCTTTCTGGCCCTGCAGCTGACGATCGGGGCAGCCGTGTTGTTCAGCCTCAACCGCGTGACGATCCTGCTCGGCTGCGCGGTTCTCGTACTGATCGCGACCTATCCATTCATGAAGCGCCTCACCTACTGGCCGCAGATCTTTCTCGGGCTCAATTTCAATTGGGGGGCGCTGATCGGCTGGACTGCGGTCACCGGGGCCGTCGCTTGGCCGTCGCTGCTGCTCTACGCCGGCGGCATCTTCTGGACCCTTGGTTACGACACGATCTATGCGCATCAGGACAAGGAGGACGATATCCGCATCGGGGTCAAATCTTCGGCAATCGCGCTTGGGGCGCACACCCGGCCCTGCCTCTTCGTATTTTACGCCGCGGCGCTGCTCTTTTGGGCGGCGGCCGGGGGCGGAGCTGGGCTCGGCATGATCTTCTGGGTCGGCCTCGCCGCCGCCGCCGGACAGTTGGCCTGGCAAGCAGCCAAGGTGACGACCGAAGATCCCGCCGATTGCCTGCGCAAATTCCGCTCGAACCGCGCCGCGGGCTGGTTGGTGCTCGCCGGGATCGTGGCCGGTCATTTTGCCTAAATCGCGTTGGATCCCACCGCCTTCATTCGCAACAACACGACAATCTCGGCACCGCCGCTGGTTCCCGAGATCCGTCTCCATTTGGCAACCGAAATCAGCCCGATTTGGCATGCGGCGGAGGAAATTCTGGCGCGCGGCGCGGTGCCGCCGCCGTTTTGGGCTTTCGCATGGGTTGGCGGTCAGGCGTTGGCACGTTATCTGCTCGACGATCCCGAACGGGTCGCCGGCCGGTTCGTGCTCGATTTCGGAGCAGGCTCCGGTCTCGTCGCGATCGCCGCGGCCAAGGCGGGC
>JAFASL010000789.1 GCA_019244535.1 Alphaproteobacteria bacterium | reverse complement strand
GCCTCGGCCATGACCATCTTCAGCCGCGGATGGCGCTCCAGAATGCCCCAGGCGAACAGGTCGACAAAGGGTTCGAGGAAATTGTTCAGAAAGCCCTTGGTGTTCTCGAACACGCTGGCGGCCTTGCCCGCGGCGCGGCTGCCCGGCATCGGCAGAAACACGGTGATGTGCCAGGAGAGGATGATGCCGCTCTCCTCCAAAGCTCGCCACAGCGGCTCCCAGCTCGGATCGTCGAGCTTTGGCTTGATCTGCGCGATCATCAGATTGACTTGGCGTACGCCGCCTTTGGCGATCAGCCGCTGCAATTCGGCGAGTGCTGACTCCGGAGTTTCCGGCAGCATCGGCACGCCGATCAGCCGGTCCGGCGCCGCCTTGCAGAAGTCGAGAAGCCAATCGTTGTAGACCTGGTAGCAGGCGACCCGCAGCACCGGGTCGTCAGTAGATATCTGAAAGATCGGCCCGAAGATGACCTGCGACTCGACCCCGTCGCGGTCCATATCGGCAAGCCGCAATTCGGCGACCGCCGGCCGCCTCTCGGTCTGATCGTAAATTTGGGCTCGATCGAAGGCATTGTAGAGCGGCTTCACTGGCCGGCTTGCACTGCTCGTGGTCTGCTTCCCGGACCAGCTGCCCCACACCTTGCCGTCGCAGATCCACACCGCCTGGCCGTCGCGCTCCTCGATCCGCGGTGCCCGGTCGCGCAGCGCCGCCGGCAGCCGCGTCAGCCACAAATCCGCCGGCAACTGGCCCAGATCCATATGGTCGTCGCACGAGATCAGCCGATCAGCCATTGCTTCCTCCTCGCCTCAAGCCGCATCGGCGAAGGGTATCACATCCCGCGGTAACGGCTGCACCCCCTTCACGGCGGGTTATGGCGTGTTTCAGCATCCCCCGGGTACTCCCGGCGCAGCCAGGTGACTGAGGCGAACGCGCCGAGCCACGAACCGGTCGCGGCGAATACGACGTAAATCGCATTCTCGGTGTAGCTGATCACGGCGAAGGCCGACAATAAATACCAGATGGCGCTCCAGTTCGCCGCGCGGAAGCGGCGCCTCCCGCTGACCGCCGCATTGAAGAATACATACGCCGCATCTGTCGCTGCGGTCGAGGCAAGCACGCCCAAAGCGATGAGCGGGTGGACACCAAGGATCACGTCCGCGACTCCCTTTGTATGAACCTGTCCCCGGGACCGCGATGCGCATCGGTGAAGCCGTTTGCCATTGACGCATGCCGGCGGACCCGCGTCTGATTGGAATACTGAACCTTTCCGGGAATTTGTATGCCCCTCGACCATGTCCCAGGTTCCGCTCTCGAAACCCGGTTGCGGCGCGAGATCCGCGGCGAAGTGATGTTCGACGCGTTCAGCCGCGGGCGGTATGCGACGGATGCGTCGATCTACCAGATCGAGCCCTTGGGGGTGGTCGTGCCGCGGAGCCGCAAGGACGCGGCGGCGGCGATCGCGATTGCGAGCGAGGAGGGAGTACCGGTGCTGCCGCGCGGCGGCGGCACGTCGCAATGCGGGCAGACCGTCGCGCGGGCGCTGGTCATCGATTGCAGCAAACACCTCGACCGGGTGATCTCGGTCGATGTCGAGGGGCGGCGGGTGCGGGTCGAGCCGGGGGTCGTGCTCGACCGGCTGAACCGGCTGTTGCGCAAGGACAAGCTGTTCTTCCCGGTCGACCCGTCGACGGCGAGCCGCGCGACGATCGGCGGCATGACCGCCAACAACAGCTGCGGCTCGCGCTCATTGCGCTACGGCAACATGGTGCACAACGTGCGCGGCATCGACGCGATGCTCGCCGACGGCACCACGGCATGGTTCGGCGAAGTACCGGGTAACTTCCCAGCTGATTCCAATGGCAGCGCGATGCCCGAGCGCTATCGCGAGCTCATCACGCAGATGCGCCGATTGCACCGGCGCGAGGCGGAGGAGATCGAGCGGCGCTTCCCCAAAGTGCTGCGCCGGGTCGGCGGCTACAACATCGACAGCATCGATGATGCCGGACACAACATGGCGCGGCTGCTGGTCGGATCCGAAGGCACTCTCGCCTTCTTCAACGAGATCGAGCTCGAATTGCAGCCGATCCCGGCGCATCGGGTCCTCGGCATCTGCCATTTCCCGAGCTTCTACGGCGCGATGGCCTCTACGCGGAGGATCGTCGAGCTGGGACCGAGCGCCGTCGAACTCGTCGACCGCACGATGATCGATTTGTCGCGCGACATCCCGATGTTCCGCCCGGTGGTCGACCGCTTTGTGCGAGGAGAGCCGGCGGCATTGCTGCTGACCGAATTCGCCGGCGACGACCCAGCGGAAAACCTGCGCCGTCTAAAGGCGCTCGGCGAATTGATGGGCGATCTCGGCTATCCCGGCGCCGTCGTCGAGGCGGT
>JAFASL010000751.1 GCA_019244535.1 Alphaproteobacteria bacterium | reverse complement strand
GATCGGCTTTTGAAGTGCTTTATGGCCGACTCGGGTTGCCGACGATTTTCCGCGTGCTAACGCTCATAGATGCTTCGATCGATGATCGGCTCGGTGAGGCGGGCTACACCCGGGAGGGCGAGAGTTGTGTGCTCTACGCGCCGATCGAAGATCTCGAGACGGCCCGAGACCCGGATGTCCAGCTACTGAACCAGCCAACCCCCGAATGGTTCGCCGAAATGGCCGCCCTGCAGAACCATTCAACCCAGCAGGCCGCTGCTTACCGGCGGATCGTCAATCAACTCGCTGTTCCGGCCGCCTTTGTCGCCCTGTCGAATGACACGGCTACCGTTGCGCTTGCTTACGGCGCGCTTCACAATGGCCTGCTATGCTATGAATCGGTCATTACCGACCGCAACAGCCGCAGACGCGGGCACAGCCGCCGAATCATTACCGCGCTGGCCGCCTGGGCCAAAGACCAGGGAGCGACCGGCGCCTGTCTCGAAGTGGAAGCCCACAACCTGCCCGCACGGGCTCTATACAACGCCGTAGGGTTGAAACGTCAACTTTACGGCTACTACTATCGCCGTGAGCCGGCTCGTCCAGCCCGCTAACCAAAGATGTGAAATCCCGGCTCTCGGCTGCCCTCCCGCGCTCCGGCGAGTGAGAGAGGGCACGAGGAGAGCACGGTTAGACGATCTCTTGCTCGCGCAGTTTTTCGACTTCTGTCGGGCCTAATCCGAGCCAGTCGGCGAACACCTCGGTGGTGTGCTCACCCAGTTGCGGCGCCGGGTTGATCGGCGGCGGGGCCCCGTCGAAGCGCACCGGCCAGGTCGGCATCGTCATCTGCCAGTCGCCGTGGCGCACCGTCTGCAGGATGCCGCGCTTCGCAAAGCTCGGCTCGCCCGTCAATTCCATCGAGTCGAAGACCGCCCCGGCGGGCACTCCCGCGCCGCTGATCAGCGCCATGGCTTCTTGTTTCGTGTGCCGGCGAGTCCAATCGCTGATGAGCTCATCGACTTCCGCCTCGCGCTCGACGCGGGCGGCGGCAGTGTCGTAACGCGGGTCGCCGATCAAATCTTCGCGTCCGATCAGCTTCAACAGGCGCGGCCAATGCTCGGGATTGGCGCGGCTGGTCAGCAGATAGACGTAATCATTCGGGCCGCCGGGTTTGCAGGGGAAAATGCCGTGCGGGGCATTGCCGCCGATCGGCTGGCGCAGCGCCGCTTTCCCGGTCTGCGCCTGCCTGATGAACATCCCGCGGCTGTAATGCATGACCGAATCCTGCATCGCCGCCTGCAGCCGCCGGCCCTTCTCGGTCTGCATTCGCTGATAAAGCGCGCTGACGATACTGAACGCGAGCAGCATCCCGGTCCCGGTATCGCCGATCGTCGGCCCCGGCTTCACCGGCTTGCCGTCGCGCTCGCCGGTTATGCTCATCGCGCCCCCGCACGCTTGCGCGATCGGGTCGAAGCAGAGGCCGTTTTCATACGGGCTGCCGACGCCAAAGCCTTTGACCTGCGCATAGACGATGCGCGGGTTCAGGGCGCTGACAACGTCATAGCCGAGGCCCAGCCTTTCGATGGCGCCGGGCGCAAAGTTTTCGGTAAAGACATCGGCCTTCCTGGCCATGTCCTTGACCAGCTCCAGCCCGCGTTCCGACTTGAGATTGACGGTGATCGACTTCTTGTTGGCGTTGTACGCCATGAAATAATAGGGATCGGCGACGCCGCGGCGCCCGGCCTCCCCGCCCTTTGGCGGCTCCACCTTGACGACTTCGGCCCCCATCCAGGCGAGCGCCTCAGTGCAGCTCGTGCCGGCTTCGAATTGCGTGAGATCAAGGACCTTGATGCCCGCCAGACAGTTCGGTGCTACGGCGTTTCCATCCATTATTCATCACTCCGTGAGTTGGAAAATGGCGGGCTCTCACCCACCCAGGCCCTGGCGGGCCGGGCCCTCCCTCTCCCGCAATGCGGGAGAGGGTGCTGAGCGGAGCGAAGCGGGTGAGGGCGACCGGTACAGAGTTAGTTCAGCCCTTCCTGCTGCAACGCCCGTTGAACTGCCGGGCGCGCCATCATCCGCTCGAAATGAGCGGCGCAATTCTTCGGCAATTGCATGCCGAGCCGCTTGGCGCCCCAATATTCGACATAGAACAGCGCGGTATCGGCCGCCGAAAGGTTATTGCCGCCGAGGTAATCCTTGCCCTCGAGCGCCTTGTCGACGATCGCAAACCCTTTGTCGATCTGCTCGCGGCCCTGGGCCTTGACCTTTTCATGATCGGACGCAGACGGTGCGAACCGCTCGGTGCGGAACAGCCGAGTAAAGCCCTGCGAATGGATCGTCCCGACGACATACTCCATGACTTCCATCGACCGGAGGTCGGTCTCCTCGTCTTTCGGGATCAGGTTGGCTTGCGGATTTTTCAACGCGAGCCAGCGCGCGATCACCGGGAACTCCGTCAGGATCGTGCCATCGTCGCGTTCGAGCGTGGGTACCTTTGATTTCGGGTTAATCCCGGTATAGGGCGGCTGGTACTGTGCGCTCTCGCGGAAATTCACGGCTTCCAGCTGATACGGTTTGCCGATCTCCTCGAGCAGCACGTGGATGCCGATCGAGCACGCGCCAGGCGCATAATAGAGCTTCATCGCGGTTTCCTCATCTGGTTGAAAGGCCGTGATGGCAGGGGCAGATTTACCACGTGCGACGCGGTTGGCGAAGGACGATGGTATCGAGGGGGTGGATTGTGGGGATGATGCTCGCCGCTACCGTGACCGCGACCGCGGCCCGGGAGCCCGACAATGTCGAAGCCGTCGAGCCGGGCGGCCCGGGCATCCTCACCAAATGCCGCAACTGGCTCGTGGCCAGCACCTGCAACACCTATCACCACATAAAGCTGCCCCCACGGGTTGCCGTGGGGGACGCGATCACCGTCCGATTCGGCAGCAGCCAGAAGGAATACACATTCCCGGTCGCGCGCATCGCGCATAAGGGCCGTCATTGCGCGATCTTTAGCGAGGCGGACGGAGACTGGCACCAAATCGACAAGATCAACGTCGCCCCGTGCTACCGCGTCGGCAAGGAAGGTTGAGCCGGGCGTTAGGCTTGAACCCGAATTGCGTTTGGCCTTCGGGGATCTAAGAAAAATTCGTGCACCGCCTGTCTTCGTTCGCTCGCTGCCGAGCAATGCGCCGCACATGTCTTCGCTCGTCCCGGTAGATGATGTAAAGCCGGGTTGTGGGCAATCCGGCACAGACTACCGCAAACTCTGGGGAATTTCGCCTGATCCCGGTGGCGCACCGGGCCCCTCCGATGCAGACGTCATTGCTGATATCCGAGGGCCAAGGTTAAGCTGCGCTTGCACCTGCCTGCAGCCGGGAAGGGGGAGGCACGCCGCCAAGGAGACAGCCCCATGAGAATTGGCCTGTTCTATCAGATCCAAGTCCCCAAACCCTGGACGCCTTCAAGTGAAGCGCAACGCATCTATGAAGCGCTGGAGCAAATCCCCTATGCCGAGCAGCAGGGCTTCGGGAGCGTGTGGTTTTCGGAGCATCATTTCCGCCCGGTGTGGTCGCACAACAGCGCACCGGACCTGACGCTCGCGGCAGTCAGCCAACGCACCAGTACGATCCGCCTCGGCATCGGCGTGGTGCTGGCTCCGATCCATCACCCGCTGCATGTGGCCGCGCGCATGGCAACACTCGACATTCTGAGCCATGGGCGCGTCGATGTCGGCCTCGGCCGGACCGGCTATCCCTATCAGCTCACCCCGTATGGGACAGACCTGCAGGATACCCGCGGGATGTGGCAGGAATTCGCCGATGTATTGCCGCGCATCTGGACCCAGGAGGAGATCGCGTATAACGGGGAGTACTACCAGATCCCGCGCCGCGAAGTCCTGCCAAAGCCCGTGCAGCGCCCGCACCCGCCGCTGTGGTCGGCATGCGGCAGCGACGAGACGGCGAGACAGACGGGCAGGCTCAGGATGGGCGGATTGTTTGGCAGCGAAGGCGGGCCGGAGCGTGTCCGACAGCTGATCGCCATCTATCAGGACGCGCTGCGCGCGGCTCCTGGTCACCCGGTCGGACCGACCCCCCGCGCCGCCTTGATGACGGCGGGTTATTGCCACGAGGACCCG
>JAFASL010000715.1 GCA_019244535.1 Alphaproteobacteria bacterium | reverse complement strand
CTGGTCCACTCCTGCAATTCCTGCATTCGAAGGTTGACCTTTTGTTGCGTCGGCTGACGATGGGGACCGGCCTGGCTCGAAGCTAGGTCTGTCGATGCATAGGCGTTGCTCTTTTCCCGCGTAAACCGATGCCGACAGGGTAAACGCAAAGAGCAGACCGACTATTATGAGGAGGGGGCTCCGTTCCTTGAAATGACTCCCTCCGAGCCCAAGCGCCAGACATTTACAAATGCCAATCATGATCAAGAATGCCAGGAGGGGACCTGCCAATGGCAGCGCGATTTGGAGCGCCTTCTCTTCACTCGAGCACGTTGTACGGTCAGACATTTCCGCTTCCATCTTTGAGGTGTCCCGATATCTGGCGTTTGGGATAGAGACCGTTCGATGCAACAAGTTATTTCCGCCTGTCTTCAGCAAGATGAAATTCGTGAACTCAAAAAGGGCGCGAGCTAACTGGACGTTCCGGCCAGTCGGACGGATGCACTTCAGCCCCGCAGACACGGTGAAAGCCAGAGTGAAACGTCACGCCCTGCCCGCTGACCGAGGCTAGCCTCGTCCCCTTAGGGAAGAAAGGCAGCACTCGTGCGGTCACTTAGCCACGGATCACACTCGGAGAGCGCCAATAGCTACGCTGCTCATAGCCGCAGGCGCATTGCTTATCGCGGTGATCGGCTGTGAGCTCCTTCATGGCCATCCGCAGCCAGCAAGGCGCAAGGAGCATTGAACCGGGCCGGGCGTAACTTACTAACTGACCGGAACTGCCTTCGCGCTTTGTATCTTGCACGCGTTTCGAAACAGCCATTCGCGCAACGCCGATTCCGGCGCGCATTTCAGCGCCTCGGGGCCGAGCGACCTATCAAGCGAGCGGAGGGAACTTGGGGCCCAGGTCGCTCTGATCGGGATCAGGACGGCGTTCGGTTGGCAGCGCTATTTTTCATCATTTTTTGATAAAGCCGATCGACCTCGTCGGCCTACTGCGGAGTGAGGTCGGAATAGCCGAGAGACTTAAGCTGATCGCCACGGGGCTGGACATTGTGGCCTTGGACAACAGCGCGCATCGGCAACTCGTGACGTCTCACCGTGTGAGCCGAGGCAATCCCGCCGAACAACGCCAGATAAAACACCACAATGCTTCCGCTGCAACCTAGTAGAAGAACGACCCGTGAAAGGATGCATACCATTGCTGCGCGCATCGGAAATCCATGACCTCTGATTGTTCAGGCATTTCTCCAGGATTGGCGGCCGCAGTCCGAGATGTGCTCTCGCTAAAGGCTCCCATGACCGCATCAGAGACGGGCTCGCGCAACGGCCGTCGAGGCGGCGCGTGCGGGAAGCAGCTTCCCCATGACCAGTAAAGCGAGCGTTTTTGCGGCGAGGAGCAGAATCAACAGATTGGCTGCGATAAAAAGCCATGGCGCGAGCTCGGCGATTGCGCCTGCGCTGTCGCGCTCGGCCAAACCAGCAGCAGCGCTGGCCAGTGCTGCGGCTCCAAAGGAGAAGGACCAATATGGCGGGGCAAAAGGCTGGGCCGTTATCCATGGTAACAGCCGCAAAAGCACCAGCGCCTGTAGGATGGCATAGCCGATTAGCCCCTGCACAAAGATGTCCGGCACCCCTGACTCGATGCTCAAATAGGCCAGCGCCGCGACCGACGGCGGCGCGAGCTGGATGCCAAGAACTGGGCGAAGCGCAGCCGGGAATGCAGTGCCCGCATAGAGCCGGTGAAGAAGAACGGACTCGATAGCCAGCCAGGAAAACAGGCCGGCTCCGAAAGCAAATCGTCCCCAGTCTTGCCACCCGAGGCCGCTGGCGGCGATGGCAATGACGAAGCCTCCAGCCACCGTCGGCAAGTAGAGAGACGGGGTAACGGAAGACGCGTCCTGCTCGCCCCTCCAAAGCCGTCCCGTGTGATAGACAGCGAATGAAACCACTCCGCTCGCTCCCAAGCCAAAGAGCGCAATTGCGAGCGGCTGCGAGTACGGTGCCGTCGCCAGACCGACGAGCAAAGACGTGACAGGCGCGAGCCCGATAAAACAGGAGTGGATCGGATGCTCGAACTCGGCGAGCGCCTGCGTATGATCAAACAGCCACTTGGCCGCGTAAAGAAGGGCGACAACGGCCCATACGGCGATCCCTGATGCGAGCACCACCTCGCCCGCGATGGGCGGCAGATTCCAGGCACGTGCCGCTGTCCGCCACGCGAGTCCAAGGCCCAACAAGCCGAGTGCAATGCTGAAGAAAGATGCGGGCACCAGAGGCAATGACGATCGCAGTAACATCGCTCGCTTCTCCCGCAATGGCAGATCTGTTTCCACCTAAGAATCTCCTGATCTGGCAGGTCCTCTTCGACTGCGGCCAAAACCGGTCAGGGCGGCAATTTATTCCGATCCCCAGGCCTGGAATCAGAGCGCGGCACCGTTCGTCAGCGACGAGGGGCTCTCATGTAGAGAGCCAATGCGAGCCGGATGGCCGATCCTCTTGTCCAAGGCTGCTGAGGCCAAAACGTGGCAACACGCGGTGTAACAACAGCCGCCCGACTGAGCGGCGGGAATTTGGGAGCAGAGGGCAAAACGTCGGTTGGCCTGGAATAACGCTCCCCCACCTCCCTTTATGGATGGTATGAGCGGCCCCCTGCCCGTGGTAGCGCGCAACACCACGTCATACCGTCGCAGCGCATCCGACTGTCGAGACCACAGTAGGCGCGCAAGTTGGTAGCCAGGCTCTTGTGGCTGAGTCAGCACACGCTCGGTCGCCGGATGCTCGGGCGGAAAAAGCATTGCGTGAGATGCCGGAAGCCGCCTTCAAATCAAAGCCGTCCCGCCTGATCTGCACGGCCGAGGTGTCCTGGTGCCGTGGCCCCGCCCTGCTGGGCGGGGAACAGGAAGCCGGAGGACTCTGGCGTCCACCCGTCCGAAGGTGAGTGTAAACGTAAAGGTAAAGGTAAAATCTGATTTTTTACCTGCGAACGCCTGCCTGCCTCCGGGGTGCGAAATCCCCGCGGTGGGCCGGGGCGGCCGGAAGGACCCGCTTAGGTTTTTTTGAAAGTTAGGGCGGGAGCGCAAAGAACTCTCAGTCGCTGACGCCCCGACAGCATGTCAGCGATAAGCCTAAGGTGGGGGGGCGGCGGGATTTGGCAAGGCCGGTCTCGCTACCGACGCCAGTGTGAAATCAAGCAGACCGTGTGAAAACTGAACGGCAAGTAGCGGCAGCACGGAGATAATTCGCCGCCCGGCGCGATGATCTGGTTTCGAGAGTCTCGCCTTCAAAATCGTGAATCACGGGATCTGACGTGAACTGTTCACGGTCGTTTAGCCAGTTCACATTAACGACTGCTCGTGTTCCAGCAGGCATTTCGGATATCGCTGCGACGAAGACCCCGCAGCGTCGGCAAATCAGAAAATCACAGGTCTTAGTGCCGAAGCGATAGTTTTCCACGAGCGACCAATCATCCGCCCAGACTTCAAAGTTTCCATCATGATCGGCAATTATGCGCGGACTGTGGCTGCGGCAAAATGAGCAGGTGCATGCCCGGAGAGCATAATCTTCCGGCGGCTTTGAAAGCCAAAGGCGAACGTGAATATTGCCGCAGTGGCAACCACCCAGATGATCCATGCTGGTGATTAGCACCAGCGACGTTGACGGGTGTCAACGCAAAATAGCATAACACGCTTTATGTAAACTAGGCGCGCTCTGGGAAATCAGCGGGAATGACGGTGTGCGTCTGGAGTGAGTGCAAGAATGCTTCAGCAGCGGGATGATGGCGCAAGCCATTCAGCGGGTCATCCGCAAACTCAGGCATTTTGAACGCACGAAACACAGTCGCATCACTGCGCGGTGACGGCATATCCGGTTTCGACAAAGTGTAGGGATGGTGGTGAAAAACAGAAACGCGGGCGGGTAAGGGTCTGCCGGGCGTTCACGCTGTTCTATCCACGCAACCTCCTTTGTAAGATCGTCAAGCCACCCTGGCAACGTGGTGTCGCCAGGCGGCATATTTACATCCACGACTATAATCCGAGGATGAATTGCCCGCTTTAGTAGGGCCTGCTGAATGTGTCGCCCAACATTGGCGCGAAACGCCGCCGCATCGCTCGTTTCGCCTGCTTGGCCCAATACGCCTTGGCGGTGGCGTGCTTTTGCCTCTACGGAATACGAGGCACCCGACGCGCGATGTAAGGCCGAAAATTCGTGGTGAGTGGTCGTGCCGTCGCGTTCATTTTCAAACGCGATATCGAACCCGGCGCGGATAAACGACGCGATCACCTTTAGCTCATGCTCAACGAGCAGCTTTACGCGGCAGGCCGGGATCTTTTCATGACCGGGATTGGAACAGACCTGACGCGGACACTTAATTTCCAGAAACTGTAATTATGGTGGCGGGCGCTTTTGGCGTTGGTTTGTCGAGGAGGAGCGTGTGCCGCTTCGTCACCACGATCTGGCCGAACTGGGTGCGGGGCCACAGTGGCATGGAATGGGCGGCTCATCGAGCGGAGAAGGAGGATTCCGGCGGCCTGATGTTATGGGTAGACCTCTCGCGCGACTAGGCGGATAAGTCCACAAAATGTGCCCCACCTACAAGCCTGGATCAGGATCACGCAGGAATGGCAGGGCAAGAGCTGCATCGCGGCGTCAACGACGCGGAAGGGCGCGGCTGGAGCCCAGGGTCGGCTGGAATCAGGGCGCTAGGTACTGGAAGAATGGCGGACAGATCATCGCTGGCCAGTTCTTGTTGGTTGGTGTGTATATTGGGGTAGACGATGCCTTCGCTCATTGAGGACTACGCCCTTATAGGCGATTGCGAGACGGCCGCTCTCGTCGGGCGCGACGGCTCGATCGATTGGCTCTGCTGGCCGCGCTTTGATTCCGACGCCTGCTTCGCCGCTTTGCTGGGCACGCCAGAGCACGGGCGGTGGCTGGTCGCGCCATTCGAGACCGAACAGCTCCGGATCATGCGTCGCTATCGCCGCGATACACTGATCCTGGAAACCCGCTTTGAGACCCCCGACGGGGCCGTGCTGCTCATCGACTTAATGCCGCCTCGAAGCCGACATTCAAACCTCGTTCGGCTTGTCGTTGGCGAGCGCGGCCACGTCGTCATGCGTATGGAGCTGGTGATCCGCTTCGAATACGGCGCGCTCGTCCCGTGGGTCCACAGGCTGGAGGACGGGACTTTGCGTGCCATCGCCGGGGCCGACCAGATCGTCTTGCGCACGCCTTGTCCGGTTCGCGGCGAGCACATGAGCACCGTTGCGGAATTCACGGTAGCGGTAGGCGAGACAGTGCCCTTCACGTTAACCTATGCACCGTCTCACCTTCCGCCGCCCGATCCGGTCGATCCTTCCCTAGCCCTGGCAGAGGCCGAGCAATTCTGGAACGAATGGTCCGGCCGAGCTCGCATCGAGCCTGGCGAGCAGCGGGATGCCGTGATGCGCTCGTTGATCACGTTGAAGGCGCTCACCCATGCGCCGACGGGCGGCATCGTTGCCGCACCTACGACGAGTCTGCCGGAGACGCTCGGGGGCATTCGGAACTGGGATTACCGCTTTTGCTGGTTGCGCGATGCCACGCTCTCGCTCCTCGCGCTCATGAATGCGGGCTACTACGACGAAGCGAGCGCATGGCGCGACTGGCTGTTGCGGGCTGTAGCGGGCGTGCCCGCTCAAGCACAGATCATGTATGGCATCGGCGGCGAGCGCCGCCTGTCCGAATGGGAAGTGGACTGGCTTCCTGGCTACGAGGGCGCCCGCCCGGTGCGCATAGGCAACGGAGCGCACGGCCAGATCCAGGTCGATGTGTACGGCGAGGTGATGGACGCATTGTATCAGGCCTACCGGGGCGGACTCGCCAGCAGCGAGGATGGCTGGTCTGTTCAGCGGGCCTTTCTGGCCCACCTCGCCGAGATCTGGCGCGAACCCGACCGCGGCATATGGGAGAGCCGCGGCAATCCGCGGCATTTTACGTTCAGCAAAGTGATGGCGTGGGTTGCATTCGATCGGGGCATTCGCACAGCGGAGGAATGTGGGCTCGAGGGCCCCATTGCGGAGTGGAAGGCAATTGCGGAGGAGATCCATGCCGACGTGTGTGCGCATGGCTACAATGCCGAGCTCGGCAGCTTTGTGCAGTCCTACGGATCGAAATGGCTGGATGGCAGCCTGCTGCTGATTCCAACAACCGGCTTCCTGCCGCCCGATGATTCGCGCATCGCCGGAACTGTGCGCGCGATAGAAGGCAGGCTGCTGGCGGATGGCTTTGTGATGCGACACGATCCGGCGGAGGTTGAGACCGGCCTCGCCCACGGGGAGGGAGCATTTCTCGCCTGCAGCTTTTGGTTGGCCGATGCCTACGTGCTGACCGGGCGCGCTGAGGATGCCAAGCGGCTATTCACCCGGCTGCTCGGACTACGCAACGACGTGGGCCTGTTATCAGAGGAGTACGACCCCGTGGCCCGTCGTCTTCTCGGCAATTTTCCCCAGGCATTCTCGCATATCGCGCTCATCAATACGGCGCATAATCTCGCCCGCTCCAGCAAACCGGCGGAGCAACGCGCCGGCGAGGCCGAATTGGGCGAGTGAGCCACGTACGACACCGCGACAAAGCAGCCGGTCCGATGCAGGGTGAGCTGACCTCAGCCGATTCCGCCCCCATCCATGGCGCGACACGGCTCGCTTCGGTCACCGTCGATACCTACAATGCCGATCTTCGAGATGCGGAAGGCTTTGTCGGCGATCGGGCAAGCAAGCGGGCGTCCACGAGATTTTTGATGCGTGGCGCGGCCGCCTTCGTGCGCTTAGAAAGACCCGCCCGAGGTCACTGGAGCCGAAGACTGACACATCGCCCAGCCAACTGATTGATCAAAAGAGCCCCGACGCGGCCGCCGCGGTACGGTCCGCACGGTATGAGGTAGGTGACCTGCGGGAGCTTCGGCATCGGATGGCTGGCTGTCGATGACGCTCATCGGCACTCAGGTGAGCGCGGAGCGCGTATCCACCTCATCAATCCCATCGAGCAGCTGCGGGCCGTCGAGCCCCGCGGTTTGCATGAGGGGCATGGAGGGCGCGCCCTCGTGTCACTGGCCAAACCCGGAAGTGAACGGCAAGAAATCTTGTGGTGACCTCGCGGGCCAGATCGTCGCCGATCGCGTGTCGATCTTTCCCTGGCGTTCAAGCCGCTTCTCCTGCGTCGAGCCGGAGGCGAGTAAGCCCGCGTTGTGGTACCACAACGCCTATCCTGCCATCGAACTCCAGGAGAAAATCTGCGTCGATCTGCGCCGCGACCGCCATTCGCGTATAATCGCGTATGGTCGCAAGCCATCGCATACACCGCCAGGATAATCGCGCATCGTCGCGTCGGATCGCACATCTGCGCAGTGGCTTCACCTATCGTTTTCCGAAAGGCGCTTCGCGGAAGCGATACCGGTCCAGTCGGTGCGGGAGAGCGCCGTCAGCTCCCCAGATTTGACTGCCGCGGTCTGCTCGAAGCCTTTCGACACCTGATTGCCCGAGCCGGACCAGCTGCCAGCTGACGTTATCTCCGGCGTCGTGCTTCAGGCCGCGCCGGACACCCAGCTCGCCAAGATCGAGTGAACCAGCCGCCGCCCCGGCAGATCGTCACCCGATGGAAGCCGGTCCGACGCGATCGAGGCGATGAGCGAGCGCGAATAGGCAAACACGATCGGTGACGAAATACGTGCGGGAAATGCGTGCGAGCTCGCGCTGGTTGACTGCGCGGTGTGTCCGCCGCCGCGTCTGGTGGGTTGGACGACAACAACAACAAGCTCCAAAATTTCTGAAAAGTCTGCCTCTGGCCGGGGTGCGAAACCCCCGCGGTTGGCCGGGCCGGGCGGAAGGACCCGCTTAAGTTTTTAAGGGTTAAGCACGCGCACATAGCGCGCGATCAGCGCGTGCTGTCGATCGCGGCGGGCAGACGCTTCAGCATTGCGGCGGGCCAGGTGGCTTGCACCACCGCTTGATATCCGCAAGCGCCACCGGCGCCTCACTCGCGGTGGACAGACGCGCGCATCCAATTCGCCGCCCGGCGCGATGATCGGGTTTCGAGAGTCTCGCCTTCAAAATCGTGAATCACGGGATCTGACGTGAACTGTTCACGGTCGTTCAGGCAGTTCACATTAACGACTGCTCGTGTTCCAGCAGGCATCTCGGATATCGCTGCGACGAAGACCCCGCAGCGTCGGCAAATCAGAAAATCGCAGGTGTTGGTGCCGAAGCGATAGTTTTCCACGAGCGACCAGTCATCCGCCCAGACTTCAAAGTTTCCATCATGATCGGCAAGTATGCGCGGACTGTGGCTGCGGCAAAATGAGCAGGTGCATGCCCGGAGAGCATAATCTTCCGGCGGCTTTGAAAGCCGAAGGCGAACGTGAATATTGCCGCAGTGGCAACCGCCCAGATGATCCATGCTGGTGATTGTCACCAGCGACGGTGACGGAGTCAACGCAAAATCGCATAATGCGCATTATGACAAGTGGGCAGTCTGCAAACCAGAGGTGGCTTGTTCAGAATGGAATCTCGTCATCTAGATCGCCACCTTTTGGTGCATCCCAACTTGGGCCTTTGCCGCTACTGCGGGTAGCCGCCATCACACTCTTTTTCGAGGGTGCAGGCAACGCCTTTTGTGGTGGTGCAAGCCTCAAACGAGCTGCGTCTTCGCTCTCTTTGTCGGTGGCGATCAGCTTCATGATATTGGTGACTGCGGCCGGCCCCTCGGCCGCCACCGTGGTCGCGGCCGCCATACCGACCAGCATGGCGCTGAGGACTGCCAGTCTTTCCGTAACCGAGCCGCCGATTGGCCAGCTCCGTCGCAAGTTCGTCGAGCTTGTCGTTTAATATCTTCTTCCGGCCGTCTGACAGATCGGAAGTGTTGATCGCCCTCCGTATGTGGCCCATGTGAAATTCGATCTTTGTCCTCGTATTTGGGGCGAGCTGGACTGAGTATGGGTGTGTCCCACGCCTGCGCACTCGAATGCGAGCGATCTCACCCTGAACTGCCTAGCTGGAAGGGGCTAAAAACGTCATAGAAAGCCTCGTAATCCTGCGGGGGGCTGGCTTCCAGGTTAGGGATGCCACATTCCATTGCTACAG
>JAFASL010000713.1 GCA_019244535.1 Alphaproteobacteria bacterium | reverse complement strand
CTCGGCCCAGCGCCACCCTAATGCCGACCGGCTGAAAGTATGCATGGTCGACACGGGGAAAGGGGAAGTCCAGGTGGTCTGCGGCGCCCCGAACGCGCATACCGGGATGAAGGGCGTCTTTGCCCCAGCCGGCACGGTGATCCCGCGCACCGGCGCGTTGCTGAAAGAAACCGTGATCCGCGGCGTCGCTTCGCGCGGCATGTTGTGCTCGGCTTACGAGCTCGGCCTCGGCGACGACCATGAAGGCATCATAGAGTTGTCGCAAGATGCACCGGTCGGCGCGCTCTTTGCTGAGGTGGCCGGCCTTAGTGACACGGTGCTCGACATCAAGGTAACGCCGAACCGCGCTGACTGCCTCGGGGTCCGCGGCATCGCGCGCGACCTCGCCGCTGCCGGCCTCGGGCGGCTGAAGCCGCTCAATACGACCCCGATCCGCGGATGCTTTCACTCGCCGATCGGCATCGAGATCGAGGACCGCACCGCTTGTCCCTTGTTTCTCGGGCGGCACCTCCGCGGTCTGCGCAACGGGCCGAGCCCGGCCTGGCTGCAGAAGAAGCTCGAAGCGATCGGCCTGCGGCCGATCTCGGCGCTGGTGGACATCACCAACCTGCTGACTTTCGATGTCGACCGGCCGCTCCATGTATTCGACACGGGACGGCTCGCCGGCGATCTGACGGTCCGTCTGGCGAGACCGGGCGAAACATTGCTGGCCCTCAACGGACAGGAATACGCGCTCGATCCAGACATCACGGTTATCGCCGATGCGGCTGGCGTGCAGAGCCTCGGCGGCGTAATCGGCGGCGAGGCGACCGGGTGCACCGAGGCGACCACCGAGGTCCTCATCGAGGCGGCGCTGTTCGATCCGGTGCGCACGGCAGCGACCGGCCGCGAGCTCAATATTGTTAGCGACGCACGCTACCGGTTCGAGCGCGGCCTCGATCCGGAATTTGTGCAGCCCGGGCTCGAAATCGCGACGCGATTGATACTGGAGCTGTGCGGCGGCGAGGCGTCGGACATCATCGCGGCGGGCGCCGTCCCCGATTGGCGCCGCCGGTATGTGCTGCGTGCCGAGCGCCCGGCGACGCTCGGCGGATTGCATGTACCGCATGACGAGAGCGCCGAAATCCTGAGGACCCTCGGCTGCGCGGTCGAGCCTCTCGCGCGCGGCGACCTGTCGGTCGAGCCGCCGTCATGGCGTGGCGACATTGTGGGCGAGGCCGACCTCGTCGAGGAGGTGTTGCGCATCAAAGGCTATGACGAGATCCCGGCGGTCCCGCTCGAGCGTGCGACGCCGTTGTCGCGGCCGGCGCTGACGCCGATGCAGCGGCGCGTCGAGCTCGTCCGCCGCACCCTCGTAGAGCGGGGCCTGACCGAAGCTGTGTCATTCTCGTTTGTCGCCACCCGCGAGGCTGAGCTGTTTGGCGGCGCCAAGCCTGAATTGCGTCTCGTCAATCCAATCAGCGCCGATCTCGATGCGATGCGGCCGTCGCTGTTGCCCGGTCTCGTCGCCGGGGCTCGCCGAAACGCGGACCGCGGGTTCCCGGATGCGGCTTTGTTCGAATTGGGGCCGCTCTATCGTAATGATACACCGGAGGGTCAAGTGCGCGCGGCAGCCGGCGTACGCAGCGGGCACACCGGCCCGAAGCACTGGCGCGCGGCAGCCCGGGAGGTGGATCTCTACGATGTGAAATCCGATGTACTCGCTGCCCTTGCTGCAATGGGCGCCCCCGCCGACAACATCCAGGCCACCGCCGACCCGCCTGCCTGGTTCCACCCGGGCCGCGCCGGGACATTGCGGCTCGGAGCAACCCTGCTCGGCGCCTTTGGCGAGCTCCACCCGGCGGTGCTCGAGGCGCTGGGCGCGCGGCCGCCAATTGCCGGCTTCGAGGTGTTTCTCGACACAGTGCCGGCGCCGCGCGCGGCGCGCACCAAACCGCCCTTGCGCTTGTCGGTCTTCCAGCCGATCGAACGCGATTTCGCGTTTGTCGTCGACCACGGCCTGCCGGCGGAGAGCCTGCTGCGGGCCGCCCGCGGCGTCGACCGCAAGATCGTTTCGGAAATCCGTCTGTTCGACGTCTATGAGGGAGCGGGTCTGCCGAAAGGTAAAAAATCGCTCGCGATCACGGTGGTATTGCAGCCGCAGGAACGCACCTTGACCGACGCCGAGATCGAAGGCTTCTCGAAACGTCTGATCGCGCAAATCGAAAAGGCGACCGGCGGACAATTGCGCGGCTGATGACGCCTCGACTCTCGGCAGCTGTACAGAGCATCGGTGTTCTTCTGCTGGTGGGAGTCTGTCTGTTCGGGTCGGCCGGCCGGCTCGATATCCCGATGTTTTGGTCGTATCTCGCGGTCTTCGCGGGTGTGTGCATCGCCGCTTTGCTGCTGATCGACGAGGATCTGACGCAGGAACGCATGCGTCCCGGCGGGCAGCCACTCGGTTTTCGCCTGTGGCTGGCCTTCTTGCTGTGCATCGCGCATTGGGTGGTCGCTGGTCTCGACCGCGGCCGGTTCCACTGGTCGGACAATGTCCCGTTGCCGCTGCGCCTTGCGGCAATCGTCGTGTTCGCCGCGGGGTTGTCGCTCTTTCTGTGGGCGATGTACGTGAACCGGTTCTTTTCCTCGGTGGTACGAATACAGCAGGAGCGCGGCCACCGCGTCGTGACCGGCGGTCCCTATCGCTGGGTGCGCCACCCCGGCTATGCCGGCGCGCTTCCCGCGATGCTGGCGAGCGGAGTGGCTCTCTGCTCGTGGCTCGCGACGGCTATCGGTTTGCTCGGCCTGCCGTTGCTGCTCTGGCGGATCCTTGCCGAGGAGCGCACCCTCAAAGCCGAGTTGCCGGGCTATCCCGAATATGCGCAGAGCGTCCGCTGGCGGTTATTCCCCGGCGTTTGGTGACGGCTGGGAGTTGTTCCAGCCGCGCCGCCGTACACGGCATGCGCGTCAATAGCTCGGCTTGGCCGCAGACGGTGTCAGTTGCAGCTCGTGGGTCCAGCACGAGCGGTCCTGGGTATGCAGGTACCAATAGGCCTCGGCGATCTTGACGGGGTCGATTATCAGATCGCGGCGGTTCTGATTGCGAGGCAGAGCGCGGCTGCCGGGCGAATCAATCGAACCATCGATGACGATATTGGCGACATGCACGCCATGCTCGGAGTATTCCTCGGTCAGCACTTGCGCCAGAGTGCGCATCATGACCCGCGGATAGTACAGCGACTGGCCGGTGTAGCGCTTCTTACCGCGCAACGAGCTGGAATTGTTCGAGAAGAAGAAAGACCCGTGCCCGTTCTTGCGCATCGCCGGCAACACTTCCTTGGCGACGAGGAAAGGCCCGCGGGCGGAGATGTGCAGCCCGGTGTCGAGGATCTCGACCGGTACATGTTCGAGGAGCTCTCTGTCCGGCGGCAGATCGCGGCCTTCGAGGTAGCCGGCGTTGTAGACAAGAACTTCCGGATCGCCGGCTTCGCGGCGGATCGTGGCGAACGCCGTCGCGATCGACTCTTGCGAGACGAGATCCAGTTCGACAATCATGCAGTCGCCACCCTGCTCGCGGATCGCCTTTGCCAGCGGCGCGGCATTGGCCTCTTTGCGCGTTGTCAGCACGGTGAAGAAACCCTCGACAGCGAATTTCTGCGCGATGGCGCCGCCCACACCCCAGCGCACGCCGACCGGCACGTCACTGTCGTCGATTGGATGGCCATGCGCCAATAATGTATTGCGGCCATCCGATTGCCACTTGGAGGTCGCACCGACCACCACGCAAACCTGCTTGTCTTCTGCGTTAGCCTTGCGGTTTCCGCTCATAGGCAAACCACCCCCTCGTTTGTCGCATCCGCGCGCATGGTGAGCCTGTAGCGTGGATTAGCAAAGTGTAATCGCCATCGGGGTTGGCGGATACCGTCGGAGCCCGCCCTGGCTGGCACGCACGAAGGGGTTTCCACGCGACCTGCGAGCAGGTTTGGCCTCGCCCGAGGTCTCCGGATCCGCGAGGTATCCGAAACCCGCTGGTCGGCTACGGGTTTCGGTCGGAAAACCAACACCGCTCGAAAGCGCGGTGTTGGTCTGCGGTGGCGAGAGTGTTTACGACGACTTGCGCCGACGGCGGAGGAGCCCGAAGCTCGCGAGACCAGCGCCGAGAAGAGCAAGGCTCGCAGGCTCGGGAACTGTCGCTGCTTGCAGCACAGCTGTGAAAGTCAGCGAAGTATTGGCGGTTATTTCCACCAATCCGCCGCTGCTGGCGAAGCCGTCACCTATGGGATTGAAGGTCGGGGTCAGAAAACTCGTAGCCGTGCCAGGTGCGGTAACCGTCAGCGGTCCGAACGAGGTCGCGAGCTGGTAACTGGCGAGCGAGGGATCATTCATCCCGAGACCGTTATCGAACGTCGCGTTAA
>JAFASL010000678.1 GCA_019244535.1 Alphaproteobacteria bacterium | reverse complement strand
CCGCCGCCAGCACGTAGCGGTTCAGCACGACGAGCGGCACCCAGGCCTGCATCGGGCTCCGGTAAAGGCCGGCATTGACGACAGCGACGAGGTCGAGCGCCGGGACGACAAAGATGCGCTGGCCGCCGAGACCGACCGCAGCACTCCAGTCGATCTCGTCACCGCGGACGAAAGAGCGGCCGAGCCAGAACTGATAGCCGTAGAAATAGAGCTGCTGGCCGTTGATGTGCGGCGCCGTCGCTTCTTCAACGAACGCCGCGGGAGCGACCTGCTTTCCCTTGCGCGCTATCTCGGTGCCGGGCGGCTGCGGTCGAAGACCCTCAAGGAGCACGGGCTCGAGCTTCCAGCGGAGGCGTTGCAAACGGTAGCAGGGGCCTCCTATGCCGCTGGCGTCACCCCCTATCTGTCGTTGCTGCCACTGATCACCGATCGTCACGTCAATGCGCTGACCCTCGCAGGAACCGTCGAAGAGGTCATCGAGCATGTCGTGGTGCTCGTCCGTGCGGGTATCGACGAGATTATGGTCAAACCATTTGCGCCAGAGGGCGTCACCATCGAGGAGACGATCGCCAACTTCGCCTCCCGAGTTTGGCCGCAAGTGATGAGTTCAGTCGGATAGGCTCTCATAGCTGGCTGTCCGCTAGAAATTCGCCAACCGCTCCTCCAGCAAGCTCGCGGCGCGGCGCGAAACCGCAGTGGAAGTCGGAAGAGCCGCGGCTTATGCGCCGTCTACCGTGGAATATCGTGGTTTGGACTCTGTTTGGGTTGGCAGGTTGCAGCGGCCCCAGTCCAGTGGAGCCCCGTACCGGGACTGCATCCCGAACCGAGCCGCTCTATGTCATCTCGGGCGGCTGGCACACGGAACTCGGATTGCCGGCGCGGGCGCTAAGCGGTCCGCTGGCTGCTCTGAAGTCGGAGTTTCCAAGCGCACGTTACCTGGTCTTCGGCTGGGGGGCGCGCGATTACTACATGGCTCGAAATCCCGGCATGACGGACATATTGCGGGCACTCGCTCCGGGACCCGCAGTCATGCTGATCATCCCGCTTAAAATACCCCTCGAAACGTCTTTCGGTCCTTCCAATACTCTGATTGTGCACGTGTCGCGAGATGGCATCGAACGTCTCTCGGAGCTTCTGTGGAGCTTTCTCACCGCAGACGACGAAGCGGTGCCCCGCCGCATTGGAACAGGTCCCTATCCCGAGAGCGCCTTCTATGCCTCCGCTGGGCGCTACGATCTCAGCCACACCTGCAACACATGGACCGCCGAGGCGCTGCGGGTTGCCGGCTTGCCCGTAAGTACGGCAGGTGTCGTTTTCGCCAATCAGGTCCTCGACCAGGTTCAGCCACTTTTGGAGCCGGTAAGAAATCGTCCAGCCGAGCACTGACTCCACCGCTAGACTCTTGAATATTCCTTGATCGAGGCGAACGCGTAGCACTTATCAGCTCAGCCGCGCTCCGATGAGACGAGGCGCCGAGCGAGCCTATGACATACGGAGGAAACTTTCCGCGTTGGCTGCCATATGCTGCCGTAGCGCCTCCCGGCCCAAGTCTTTCCAGATCGGCCAATCGAGGACCATCTGGGCGGTATCCGGGAAATGCGCCTCGCCGTGTGGGTAATCCGACTGGTGCATCAGCACACCTGGTCCGAGAATGTCGATCACCGCCTTGGTCATGGCGGGGCCCTCGAAGGGCTCGGCACCACAACGGAAGCGGCCCATCTGGACATATTCGATGGGCTGGTATTTGAGCAGCGGGGTGGCACCCGAGACATAGCGGATCATCTCGCCCAGCCGGATCACCCAGTGTGGCAGCCAGCCGTGGCCGACCTCGGCGACGCCGGCGTTGATATTTGGGTACTTGTCGAAGATCTGCCCGACAATGAGGTAGGAAAGTAGCCGCGCCGCACCCCAGGGATGGGCGGCCGTGCGCGCCACCACCGCATTACCCCAGATGTCGCGATAGCCCGGGAAATAGGGCGGCTCGTAGAAAAAGCTGTGGAAGAAGATCGGCAGGTGGGTGTCGTTCATCACGTCCCAAAGTGGCCCCAAGTCCGGATGGTCGATCGGTTTCCCCTCGGGCAGCAAGGGCCAGACCGCCGCCACCCACGGCTCGTTCTTTAGCCGGTTCACTTCCTTGACCGCCCACTCGACATCGCCGCCGGGCACCAGGATCATGCTTTTGAGGCGGCTGAGATAGGGTTGGCAATAGGCCGCGATGTAATTGTGGTACGAGCGATAGAGCGCCTCGGTCAGCGTGACGTCGGGAAGGCCACTCACCGCCGTCGCCCAGGTTCCGGGGATCAGGAAATCGATGTCCCGGCCTTCGACGTCCATGTCCTTGATGCGGTCGTGGACATTCTCGTCCTGGACCCCGGGCGCGGGCGGCACGCGATGATGACTCGATGAGCCGGTCACGCGGCCTTCGAGCGCGCCCTTGCCACCAGCCACCACTTTTGCTTCCGTCGGCGCCTCGCCGGGAAAGCGGTCGAAGGGATATGGAGCGACATGGAGAACGCGCGAGGTTGTCCCGTTTGAGTTCCTCGTACGCACAAAGGGCTGTAACTCAGCGACGCGCGAGCGAGCATCGGGATCGAGATATTTGACCAATGTCTCGTAGCTCGGGTTCACATGAGTGTCGATGTCGACGATCCTGACGCCGTTCCTCATCGCGGAGTCCTCCTCGTTCTTCCGGACATCGCGGCAGGGCAGCCTTTGACGGCCTTCGCTTCGGCCTCGCTTTTTTTCCAGTTGCCGAGCCCGCACCACGCACGCGCTCGCTGTCGTTGCCGGCCGCTTCACAAAATAACGCAAAATCCGATGAGGGTCGAGCGCACCTGCTGGAGGTCATCGCAGGAGCACGGAGCGGGTTGTCCCAGCGTAGTGGCGGTCAGCACGGCCGGCGCACGGAGCTGATAGGCGATCGGTAATCCATAGCGAGCACACGATGCTGCGCTATTCTCATCCCGGATAGACATTGTCGAGTGTCGATATCCTATCCCCGAACCGTGCTGTCCCTGAATGCCGTGAGAAATTGCTCAAGAGGCCGTGCCTGCACGCCCAAATCACCGAGTGTCGGCTCCAAGCCGCTCACGACTTTGTCAGTTTTCAACAGTCTGACTTGATCACGCGTCAATGGTGCATTGGGCAGCAGCTCCAGCAACCCCGCTTGGATTTCGGCCAGTGCAAACGGAACTGGAAGTAGGACGCGCTGCCGATTTAATGCGCTGAGCAAAAGTTCCAGGAGCTCCTTGAAACTGTAGACCTGAGGGCCTCCAAATTCGTAGGTCTTACCTGCAGTATCAGGGCGTTTTAGGAGTTCCGCCAACCCAGAAGTCATGTCAACGACGGAGACCGGCTGGAACTTTGTCACGCCTCCTCCGATCAGCGGCAGGACTGGGCTACTCCTGATCATCGCGGCGAACCGGCTGAAGAAGTGATCATCCTCCCCATAGGTGAGGCTCGGCCGGACGATTGTTGCCTGCGGGAAGACCTCTCGAACGGCGTGTTCTCCTT
>JAFASL010000494.1 GCA_019244535.1 Alphaproteobacteria bacterium | reverse complement strand
GAGAACCGGCTGCATGCCCAGAAGGGCATCCTAACCTGGTGTCTCGGTTAGCTTTCGCTCCAGGGCTTGCCCGGACATTTCGGAGCGCCCGAACTTGAACAGGCCGAGCCAGACCGCACCTGACGATCTGATCCAGCCTTTCCGGATCGATCCTTTTGCATTGCGCGGCCGCCTCGTCAGGTTGGGTCCGGCGATCGATCGCATCCTGTCGCAGCACGACTATCCGGAACCGGTCGCGGCAATGCTGGGCGAGGCGATCACCTTGGCCGTGGTTCTCGCCGGCGCGCTCAAATATGACGGAATTTTTACGCTACAGACCAAAGGCGACGGACCGATCCGGATGATGGTGGCGGACGTCTCGACGGAGGGCGCATTGCGGGGTTATGCGCAATATGACGAGGCGAAGCTCGCGGCGGCGCTGGCCCGTGCTGGCGCGCCATCGCCCTCGGTGCCCCTGCTCGTGGGCTCAGGCTACATTGCCTTCACCGTCGATCAGGGCGAGGACACCGATCGATATCAAGGCATTGTCGAGCTCGCCGGATCGACGCTCGCCGAATGCGCTCACCATTATTTCCGGCAATCGGAACAGCTTCAGGCGGGTATCAAGCTATCGGTCGGACGCTCCGGGCCGGGAGGCACTTGGCGAGCCGGCGCTCTGATGCTGCAGCGCGTGCCGCCCGAGGGCGGATACGCGGTGATCGCTGACGACGTCGAGGACGGTTGGCGCCGGGCGATGGTCCTGATGAGCTCCGCGACCTCCGAGGAGCTGGTGGATCCCGATTTGCCGCCGCACGGTTTGCTCTACCGGCTGTTCCATGAAGAGGGAGTGCGCGTCTATGACACGCACGCGCTCGAAGCGCGCTGCCGCTGCTCGCGCGAGCGGATCGAGGGCATTCTGCGCGCCTTCCCGCGCGATGAGCTCGAGGACATGCGCAAGGAAGGTGTCACTACCGTGACCTGCGAGTTCTGCAACACGCGCTATCTGTTTGAGCGAGCCGATCTCGATCGCCTGATGCCAGGCTGACGAGCTCGACCTTAGTTACTTTCGCCCTTCTTCGGACTTGCCGAATCGCTTTCCGCGGAGCCCGCCTCCGCCTGAGCGCGTCCAGACGCGCCTAATGTAGTTGGCCAGGGCGACAGTTACCCTCGCCTTGACCCTCAGAGCAGCGCTGAGGAAAAATCCGCGCGCCGCTCTGACGCGGAGACGCCAACAATGAGTCCTGCGGAGAATTCATCTGATGAAGTATCAGCCCACCGTTCGGGTTACCCGCCGTGCGAGTAAGCTGCGGCTATGCTCGGCGGTCTTAGGATTGGCGCTGTGCTGTGCCGGATGCGCGGCCGCTCCGAAGGATGCGAATGTCACAGATGACGCCGACACCGAGCACGATCCGGCAGAGCCGGTGAACCGGGCGATTTTCAAGGCGAACGTCGCGGCCGACCACGCGGTCATGAAGCCGGTCGCTCAAGCCTACTCCGACCATGTGCCAGAGGGCGTGCAAAAGGGCATTCACAATGTCGTGCAAAACCTCAAGGAGCCCGCCGTCGCGGTCAACGACGCATTGCAGGGAAACGTCAAGCATGCCTGGGAATCGGTGCAGCGGCTTGCGGTAAATTCGACGGCCGGCGTGGCCGGGATCTTCGATGTGGCAGACAAGTTGGGACTGCCGCCGCACAAATCGGATTTTGGTCAGACACTCGCAGTTTGGGGAGTAGGGGAAGGCCCGTTTGTCGAATTGCCGCTACTTGGTCCGTCGAATGCCCGGGACGCGGTCGGCACTGTCGTTGACATGGCGATGAATCCGCTGACTTTTGTCGGCGGTGCTCCGGCGACCTATGCGGGCGTCGCTACCGGCGGCGCAAACGTCGTAGACACCCGCGCGCAGCATCTGAAGGACCTCGACGAGCTGGAGCGCAATTCGCTCGATTATTACGCGACGTTGCGCAGCGTCTACCGGCAACACCGGGATTCCGAGATTGCCGCGGCGAAAGAACGCGAGCGGCCGCCGCCCGAGGGCCAGGTCGACATCTCAGTGCCGGCTACCCGCCCCTGAGGCGGCTGCGGTCCCATATAGCGATGATGGGCATAGCCACTAAGATTTGCGGTTTGTCGACAGAGGAGGCGGTTTCGGCGGCGAGTGCCGGGGGCGCCGCCTTTCTCGGCTTTGTCTTTTACCCGCCAAGCCCGCGCGCCATAACGCCGCGCCGCGCCGCGCGCCTATGCGCGGGTGTACCTCCAGGAATCACGCGCGTCGGTCTTTTCGTCGATGCCGATGACCGCGCGATTGACCGCGTGCTGGCCGAAGCGCCGGTCGAGATGCTGCAATTCCATGGAGGCGAAACCCCGGATCGGGTCGCCGCCGCGAAGCTGCGCTTCGGCCGGCCCGTGATGAAGGCGGTGCCTGTTGCCGGACCCGAAGATGTCGCGAGCGCCGCTCGCTATCAGGGCGTGGCGGATTTCTTGCTGTTCGACGCAAAGCCGCCGCGCCGGATCGATGCTCTTCCCGGCGGGAATGGGCTGGCGTTCGATTGGGAGCTGATCGCCGGTTGCTCTTGGCGCGTTCCATGGATGCTGTCAGGCGGGCTGAACGCCGAGTCGTTGGCCGAAGCGGTCCGTATTTCCGGAACGGCGGCCGTTGACGTCTCGTCGGGCGTCGAGAGCCGCCCCGGGGTTAAGGATGTGGAAAAGATCCGAGCGTTCCTGGCCGCCGCCCGCGCGCTTTAAGCTGCAGCAAGCCGCCAAGCTCTATACGTCGCCGCCGGCAGCGCGATAGCGAAGAAGGTGATCCGCCAAGACGCAGGCGACCATCGCCTCGCCGACCGGGACTGCGCGGATGCCGACGCAGGGGTCGTGCCGGCCATGGGTTTCGATCTCGACCTCGTTGCCCTCGACATCGACGGTGCGCATTGGCCGTAGGATCGAGCTGGTCGGCTTGACGGCAAACCGGGCGATAATCTCCTGGCCGGTCGAGATGCCGCCAAGGATGCCGCCGGCGTGGTTCGACAGAAACACGACCCGTCCGTCTTCGATCCTCATCTCGTCGGCGTTGTCCTCGCCACTGAGCGCAGCCGCCGCAAAACCGGCGCCGATCTCGACCCCCTTGACGGCGTTGATCGTCATCAAGGCGCGAGCCAGATCGCCGTCGAGCTTGTCATAGACCGGCTCGCCGAGCCCGGCGGGGACGCCGCTTGCGACAATTTCGATGACCGCGCCGGCGGAAGTGCCGGCCTTGCGCACACTGTCGAGATAATCGGCCCAATGCAGGGCCGCCGCGGCGTCGGGGCACCAGAACGGGTTCTCCTCGGTCGCCCGCCAATCCCAGCTGCCGCGGTCCACTGCATGCGGCCCGATCTGCACGAGCGCGCCGCGGATCGTCACGCCGGTTCCGAGGACCTTGCGCGCAATCGCGCCCGCTGCGACGCGCGAGGCGGTCTCGCGCGCCGAGGCTCGCCCGCCACCGCGATAATCGCGGATGCCATATTTTTTCCAGTAAGTGTAATCAGCATGTCCCGGCCGGAACCGGTCGGCGATATTGCGGTAATCCTTCGAGCGCTGGTCGGTGTTCTCGATCAGCAGCTGGATTGGAGTGCCGGTCGTCACTCCATCGAAGGTGCCGCTCATGATGCGCACCAGATCCGCTTCGCGCCGCTGGGTGGTGTAGCGCGACTGCCCCGGTTTGCGTTTGTCGAGCCATTGCTGGATGTCGGGTTCGCTGAGCGGCAGGCGCGGCGGAACGCCGTCTACGACAACGCCAATGGCCGGCCCGTGGCTTTCGCCCCAGGTTGTGAAACGGAACAGTGTGCCGAACGAGTTGCCCGCCATTGCGTCAGTTTGCCGACCACCAGCGGAGGCTACGAGTACCACATCGCCCTTGCGCACGCCAACGCGCGTCGCCCACGGGGCTTGAGCCGCTCGTCAGACGACGCGCCCGTCGAGCATGCTTTCGGCTTCCCGATGCTCTATCTCGATAACCCAGATATCCTGGTCGCGCTGCCGCTGGCGGGCTATGTAAGCATCCGCCTCGGCCTCGGCGACGGGCACCGGGCCGGTGGACCGCATCCACAGGAGCTCGCCGTCTTGTCCGCGGGCTTGCGTCAGCACCGAACATCCCTCGGTGCTGCCGCCATTGAGCTTGAGGAGGATAGCTCCGGCATCTCGGTCGCCGCGGGCGACCAGCGCGATTGGGATCGCCGCGAGATCGCACCGCCGGATCAGCGCCTTCACCCAAATCTCGCTCTTCAGCCTCGCTTCCAACGCAGCCGCCCGCTTCAGCGATCGGGTGCCAGCGGCAGGCGAACGTGGATCGCCAGTCCTTTTGGCTCGAGATTTTTTGCTTCGATGATCCCGCCCATGGCGTCGACATTGCGCCGAGAAATCCACAATCCGATCCCGAAGTAGCTCGATGTAGCGTCACTTGCTGCATCGGTGCGGCGCTCGGAGTAGTAGCGGTCGAATATGCGCTCGAGATGCTCGGCGGGAACCCCGGGTCCCTGATCCGATATCGTGAGGTGGGCAAAGCGCCTGTCGCGAGTGAGGTGAACCAGAATTTCGCCGCCGGCCGGTGAGAACGAGACGGCATTCTCGATCAGGTTTTCGACGACCGTTTCGATCATCTCTTCGGTTCCGAGCACGTAAAGACCAGGCAGTAAGTCCGCCGAGATGGTCAGATCATGACTGGCCAGAACTATCGAGACGTCATGGCTGGCAAGGATGCCAGAGCGGATCTGGATGACGCCGCCAATCACGCGGCCGAGGTCAACCGGTACGCGTGGCTTCGCGATCAGATCGGCGGTGGCTTCATCGAGCCGGCGCGCGGAGGCGACCAGCCCGTCGAGCCGGTCGAGCGAGTGCTCGACAACGCCGATCGCGCGCTGCGCACGCTGATTGTCGTGCGGCAGGGCGCGGCGCAGTGGTTCGAGCGATTGACGAATGACCGCGATCGGCGTCTTAAAGGCGTGCGCGTTATCTTCCGCGGTCTGCCGGATTTCGGCAGCCGAGCGGTGCAAGGCCTCGACCATTCGGTCAAATTCGGCGGCGACATCCGCCAACTCAGGAAGGTTGTCGCGATCGGCAAACGAGCCAGCACCCGGGCCTTGCTCCCGAATGCGGCGGGCGCGCAGAGCAAAGCGGCGCAGTCCGCCACGCACGCCCAGTAAGGTCGCTAGCGTGATCGCTGCCATCGTAAGGTATATCACTGCCGCGATAATGACCGGCGGCGTCGCCCAATAAGGCTGGCCCAAGTGAGCGCCCGGGAAAGCATCCTCGGAAAAAGAGGCCACGACCGCCCAGCAACCGGCGGCCGTCGACAGCGGGGTTACCGCGGTGACTATCTCGGCGCCGCCGGTCGGCCGGTGATAGATTAGCGAATAAGGCATTTCTTCCCGGCAATTCCCGGTGAGCCGGTCGAGTACTCCCTGCGCTGACAGTATCTCGCGCTCTGCTTCGAGATTGCTCGGGGCCACCGGGGGCCAGGAAGCAACGTAGTAAAAACCTCCCGGTCCGTTTTGGGTGCCGGCTGGCTGCAGCAGCAATTTTATCGTCGTTACCTCCCCGGCATACCGGGCGAGTTCGCGGCCAATCTCCGGCAGCGCCGCGCGATCGGCATTTGTCAGCAGCGGCAGCAAGGACTGGGTGATCGTGTGCCCTTCGGCACGGACGCTGCGCAGCAGGAGTTCCTGGCTCGTCTCGTGCGCCGAGCGGAACTCGACGTAGAGAAACACGGGAACCAGAACAAAGACCACCCCCAGAAAGACTGTTTTGGCCGTAATCGACCATGCCCAATGAATACCGCGCCGGGTCTCAGCCTTCCGCCGTCCAGCGATATCCAAAGCCGGCGTAGTTTTCGATGTGGTTGAAGCCAGGGTCGACATCGCGGAATTTCTTGCGAATGCGCTTGATGAACGTACGCACGTTTGCACGATACCCCTCGGAGCCGTGTCCGGCGATGAAGTTTTTGCCGTGGACCAGATCGTAAATCTCACGGTAGCCGATATCCTGCCCCGCCTTTTCGGCCAGCAAGGTGAGAATCTTGAATTCGGTCAGGGTAAGATCGACGGTCCGTCCGGCCCAGATCGCCCGGCTGGTATCGAAACGCAGCGTGAGCCGCCCGAGAGGCAGCGCCGGCGGCCTCGGCGGCTCGGGCTCGCTCGCCGGCCGGCCGCCCTCCGCGATCAATTGCACACGCTTGAGGAGAATAGGAAAGCGGCGCGACTTGTCGATGAAATCGACCGCACCGCCCTCGAGCGCCGCCTCTTCATAGATATCGTCGGAGAGCACCGTCAGGAAAATGACCGGAATCGCGATCCCGGCGGCTCGAGTCCGGCGCAGGACCTCCAGGCCGGTTAGGCTGGGCATGCGCCAGTCCAACAGCATCACATCGCCGTTGCCGCCGCGATCGAGATAGGCCAACACATCGCGCCCGTTCGCGAAACTGGTGACTTCGTAACCCTCGTCGATCAAATTGAGGCCGAGCGATTCACGAAAAAGATCGTCATCGTCGACCAGAAGAAGATGCGGCATCGGCGATCCCGGCTAGCCTTCCCGGGAGGCGATCAACGACCTCAGGCATTCTTGCCGCCTTGCGGTGTCGGCGGCGCCGCCCTTCAGCGCATAATGCAGCGTACGCATGCGACCGCTGCGCAAGTCGAGGTAAAAGAAAAGATCGAGTTCACACCCCGCAGTTTTGTAACGCCAGACTGTCGCGGGCGGTTCGTCCGACTTTTCCGCAGCCGGCCCGAACAGCCGCGTCGCTGCGGATTGGTCCAGCCCGATCAGCTCGACGTGAGAGGCGATCTGGCTCGGTGAGTCTGGGGAATTCGAAACGGCCGCTTTTTCGGGGGGCGGCGACGCCGTCTCTGCCGCGTTCGTCTCTTCCGGAGGTTTCCGCTCCGTCGCTGTGGAAGCCTCCGCGCCGGGGGCCGGCGCGGGATGTAGTTCTGATGGAGGCCGGGCCGGTTTGTGCGCCGGCCGCGGAACAACGCTGGTATTGGTTGGCAACGCAATCTGGGGCAGCAGCGGCCGGCTGGCGTAAGCCTGAGGTGCAGGTTGTGATTGGGTCTCAGCGCATGATGCAAGCGCAACGGCTATCAGACCGAGCAGAGCGGTAGAGACGAGCGGCGATCGCCGCTTCCGGCGGGCTGGCCCCGACACTATGTACCCCCGCGACGGCAACATAGCTCGATCAGCGCCGTGCGAGGCGCTCGACTGCGCCGATATCGCCGTCTCGGTAGATCGCGAGCAGCTGACGATCATTCAGCAGGACATAGGTCTGGTCGCCTCTGTCGCAATCGAGTTCGGCAACGCTGTAGCTCGGATCGACCAGCGCGTCCGAGAGCTTTTGCCGGAGCTCGGGCTGGCGCGGGACGAGGCTCGTAAGAGCCTCGCGGCTCTTTGTACCATACGCAAATCGGAACACCCCGCGGCATGAGGTCCTGTCGAGCATCGTGC
>JAFASL010000463.1 GCA_019244535.1 Alphaproteobacteria bacterium | reverse complement strand
ATCAAGATTGCGAAGGTCAAGGAGCAGATCGGCGCCTTCGTCACTGGTATCGACCTTGCCCAACCCATCGACGCCGCGACGCGGAAGCAGCTTTACGACGCGGTCGTCGAAAACGTGGTCCTTGTGATTCGTGGGCAAGCGCACATTACCCCAGCCCAGCTGCAAGCCGCCGGTGAAATGTTCGGTGAGCTGATGGAGGACCAGAACCGGCGTTATCTGGTTGACGGATTTCCGCTGATCAGTGTGCTCGACAACCGTCACTTGGACAGCAAGGGTCAGCCTGCCAAGGTCGGCACCAATGCCACCTGGCACACCGACCACACCAACCAGGAATTGCCGCCAAAATTCACCATGCTGTATGCGGTGGCAGTGCCCGACAAGGGCGGTGCGACATCGGTCTGCAACGCGCGTGCGGCCTACGAAGCCCTGCCGGACGACATCAAACTGAAGATCGCCGACGCAAAGACCGAGAATACGCTGATCAGCAGCGCGCGCATGAAGACGGGCAATCCAGATGTCGTGAAGGCTCAGCTCGAGTCGAAGAAACCACCAACGGTGCATCCCTTGGTCCGCACACATCCGGAGACCGGCACCAAGGCTGTGTGGTTCCATAAGAGCAAGACCGAGACGGTCACTGGCATGTCGGCCGAGGAAACTCAGGATTTTCTGCAGGATTTGACTGACAGGATCACGCAGCCGCAGTTTTGCTATGCGCACGAGTATAAGCAGGGCGACCTGCTGATCATCGATGACCGCGCCTCATTGCACAAAGCTGGCTTCGATTACGATCACAGCCAGCATCGCCGCCTGTATCGGATGCTTGTGCGTGGCGACCGTCCCCACTGAGCGCTCCGCACTAGGATCGAAGGCGAACGACGCGATCGTCAGATCAATGGGTAGAGGATTTGGCTGTAACGCTGAATAACTTGAATCAGCGCTCTTTGGTGTTCGTTCATCCCGGGCTCGCTGCAATGGTCCGTGTTAACCCCTGAGCCTGCGGGTGACCGACACGCGGTCGGGATCAAGAGCAGCGAGGCGTGCCGGATCGAAGGGTGAGAGATCGGTCGAACGCGCCGCCCCGTCCAGGATCAGCTCAGCCATGGCCTCGCCCGTAGCTGGGGCATTAAGGATGCCCCACACACTGTGACCTGTCGCCACATAGACGCCTCGGGTGCCCGGGACAACGCCGATCAAGGGCAGTCCGTCCGCAGTCATTGGGCGGAAGCACGCCTGGCTAGCGAGGACGGGGGCCTTCACCAGGAAAGGGGATATGCGATCGCAAAGCGCTTTCAGCCGGTCGATCGCGCCGTAATCGGGGGCGACGAGGCCCGGATCTATTGGAAGGCGAGATTCGCTTGAGATGCCGCACACATATGTCGTGCCATCGGGGCGCGGGAAGATCTCCGGGGAGAGCATCGAGCCGTCCGGCTCCGCATACTCGAGAAACAAGGCTTCTGGAGGGATCGCCGCGCCGGTTTGGAAGACGAGGCTGTGACCTTTCAGGCCGAAGACCGGGGGCAGCGGCAGCCATTTCGCCGCCAATATCGACCACGGCCCCATGGCGATGACGACGGCATTGGCTTCCAGCGCGGCGCCATTGAACAGGACGCCAATGACGTCGCCGTCGCGGCGCAGCAGCCCCTCCGTCTCACCCAGAAGCACTTCAGCTCCCCGCGCTTCCGCGGCCCGCATCATGCCGATGGTAAACGCCGCTGGATGGACCTGCGCCGTTGTGGCGATGGAGCCAATTTGCCCGGCGATTGTGACGCCCGGCGATATCCATCCTGGCTCGGCGCCGCCCATCAGGGCTGGGGTGCGGCCCATCCCGCCAGTATAGGTAGTCACCCGGCGATAGCCCCAGTCGCCCTTCAGCGACTCGGCGAGTTCAGCATGTAGCGCGAAGCTCCGGCGGGCGAGTGCCATGAGGGGCGTGCCATCGCACCAGTCAAGGGCCAGGAAGCCGCCGGATTTGCCTGAGGCGGCGCAGGCGACGGCCTCGCGCTCGAGGACCACCACGCCGGCGCCTCTTGCGGCGAGGTGATAGGCAATCGACGTACCGATAACGCCTGCGCCCACGATCAGAACCCGCATGTCTGCTCCTCTATCTGTCCACCAAACCGGCAGCTGCTGCTCAGTGGGAGCATGTCCCAGCCGGGACGGCTACGGCGAAAAGGACCCGTGCGGCTGTAATCGGGAATCGGCTGAGCCCGAATCAGCAACGCAGCCGGAGGGGGTGGCGTGGGGGGCCCGGGATGAATCCCATCTCGGTGAGGCTGAGCATCAGGGGATCGCGGGCGACGTTGAGTCCGGGAGGGCCCTGATCGTGACTGCGATACGCGGATGTAGGTTGAGTATTTTTCTGATCGCCAACATCGCGACGTCTACCCTGGCGGCTGGGGGAGACGACGACACCCACCTCGCCTGCAGCAGTTCGCCCATGCTGAGCCACGAGAGTGACCGGCAGCTTGGCCGAGTAACGTGAGCTGGTTGCTCAACAGCGGGCGGCGGCGAGAGCAATCACCCCCGACGCCCTTCAAGGCGGCCCACCAAGCGGTGAGACACCCGGATAAAAGGAGTCCCGAGCGGCATGAGAGTGTTCATTTTCAGGTCCGGGAAAGACCTCTACGTCATTGGCTATTCGCAGGTCTCCGATGGCAGGAACCTTCCTGAAGAATTCGCCCCCTGGGTTAGTTTAGGCGATGGTGCCATTCAGCGCGGCCAAAGTCTGGCGGGAGTTGGCCTTGCCGATCCGGCCATTGATGCCATTAAGCGCGAGGGCTTCTTTGTAGCCAAGCGTGGCGATGTGATCGTGACACGCCAGACACTTCCATGACGAAGCGACTTGGCGACCGTTACAGCCTGTTCAACGACGCTCACGGCGTCCACCAAGCGGGAGACACCCGGATAAAGGGATTCTATGAGAGGAAGTACGATGCCCAATCCAGGAGATACCGAACCACATGACCCGGAAGACTGGGACGAGGGGTTCGTAAAGCGGGGGCGTGAGATACAGGAAGTTCTTCAATCCGCTGAGGACGCGCTTGTGGACGCAGGATTCGAGGATTACATCGTCGCGACCACTCACGGCACTTGGCACTGGCAAACGGTAGCGCGCGCCCGAACGGCAGAAGCTAAAGAGTAGCGACGCCCGAAACCCCGGCGACCCTACCTTCCCGATGAAAATCGCGACCTACAACGTGAATGGGGTGAATGGCCGATTGCCGGTCCTGCTGCGCTGGCTCGCGGAAGCGCAGCCCGACGTTGTATGCCTCCAGGAACTGAAAACCCCGCAAGAGAAATTCCCTCTCAGGGATATCCGCAAGGCCGGATACGAAGCCGTCTGGCACGGACAAAAGGCATGGAACGGTGTCGCGATACTTGCGCGCGGCGCCGATCCCGTCGAAACCCGGCGTGACCTGCCTGGCGACCCGGAGGATCCCCACAGCCGCTATCTCGAAGCCACCGTCGCCGGCGTCACCGTGGGGTGCCTGTATCTTCCCAATGGCAATCCCGCACCCGGTCCCAAGTTCGATTACAAGCTCGCCTGGTTCGAGCGGCTCCACAACTATGGAAAAACCCTTATCGGCTCGGGGGGGCCATTCATCATGGCCGGCGACTACAACGTCATGCCCACTGACCTGGATGTTTATGCGCCCGAGCGCTGGGTAGACGACGCGCTGTTCCGGCCGGAAGTGCGCAAGGCGTATGCGGACTTCGTCAAGTTGGGTTGGACCGATGCGTTGCGCGATCTCTACCCCGGCAAGCGCGTATATACATTCTGGAAGTATTTTCGCAACGCTTTCGCCCGCGATGCGGGCCTGCGTATCGATCATCTGCTGCTAAGCCCTGGGCTTAAGACGCGGCTCGTTGCGGGCGGCGTCGCACGCGAGGTGCGCAGTTGGGAAAAAACCAGCGACCATGCGCCGGCGTGGATCGAATTGGACGAACGTCCGAAGGCCTCTCGAAAGAAAGTGCCGGGCTAATGCCGAGGAAGCTGAAGACGTATCAGACCTCGCTCGGCTTCTTCGAACTCGCAATTGCGGCACCGTCGATGAAGGCGGCTTTGGAGGCCTGGGGTTCGAAGAGCAACCTTTTCCATCAAGGCTTCGCCAAGGAAGCTCGGGATCCCGCAATCATCGCCGCAACGATGGCCAAACCTGGCGTCGTTCTGAGGCGAGCGGTCGGCTCGAATGATACCTTCCATGAAAATGCTGAGTCACCGCGAGACCTCGGCGTCCACGCCGCCAAGCAGGACACGACCAAGACAAGGCCCACGGAAAAAGAGCCACGAGCGCGCAAACTCAATGATAAAGCTGCCATGGCTGCGGCAGTTGCGTTCGAGAGAGAAGAAAGGCGGCGCGAACGAGAGCGCCAGAAGGAAGTGGTCACGCGGGAGAAACAACGCAAGCAGCGCGAACGGGCAATCGCGAAAGCCGAAACCGCGCTTGAAGAGGCCAGGCGCACCCATGAGACCAAGATCGAAGAGATCGAAGACGCCCGCTCCGCGCTCGACAGAGAGTTGCAAGCGGAGGATGCCCGCTGGCAAAAGCAACGAGCAAAGCTCGAAGCGGTTTTGGCTCGGGCACGAGAATAGCGGATGCATCGTCCGGATACTCCCTCCCCTCGCCGACAATCAAAGGACTCAGTTCTCGACAAAATAAACAAAGCCGGGCGCAGATTGTGTCCAACCTCAAGTCCGCGTAACGGCGGCTGAACTATTCTGCAGAACCTGGGTGGAGATTTGTAGCATGGCGCAGCTCGTCTTTGGAATGAACCAGTCGTTGGACGGCTACCTCGATCACACGGCGTTTGCACGCCGCGCTCTTCCGTCATTTCACCGCCGCCACGCCGGTCTGTCCGATCAGCAGGCCCATGAACAATCCGGACAGCGAGTACAGCGGATCGATGCTCATCCGGTCTTCCTCGTCTTAAACGTGTTGCTTTTGCCGAAGTCCGCCATGAACCGGCGATCATGTGGGCATCCCGGCGCGCTCTGGCGTCCGCCCGTCCGAAGGTGAGCGTAAACGTAAAGGTAAAGTCTGATTTTTACCTGCGAACGCCTGCCTCTGGCCGGGGTGCGAAATCCCCGCGGTGGGCTGGGCCGGCCGGAAGGACCCCGCTTATCTTTTTTTAGTTAAGCACGCACACACACAGGCGCGCGCCGCGCACAGCGCGCTAAAGGCGAGTCTTTCGGCGGGGTCTCACGATGTTCTCGACGCGAATCACACAATCCTTCATGGTGTGATCGGCGCGGCGTCGATTCGAGTCGCGCCAATATGATCCCGGGTGGACTCTGAGACAGCACGGTTTCGCTGCTCTTGCTGCTGCTGCTGCTGTTGTTGTACAGTCGGGTCTGAGCCCAGGCTGCCGCCGGTCACCCATGGCGGCAGCGCCAAAGCGGCACCGGCACCGGTCAGCAGTAACGTGCTGGCGAGGATCAGGGTTCGCAAGGGGTTGGTCATCGCAGTCGTCCTTCCTTGCCGCTCGACGCATTTGCGAGCGGAGCTTGTGGGCATCTGCCAGCCTGAATCACTAACTCCCCTCTTCTTCTTGAGGGCAGCCAGACCAGTCTCGGTTTTCTCGCCGTCAACGCATCCATAGAGCGAACCCGGTCAGTAACACGAGCGATCGTTGCCGCGGCTATGGCGCCATAAGCCAGGGCGCCCAAAAAAAAAAGGCGTAGGGCGAGAAGCTGTGGGTAAGTAGCCAATGAACAAAGCAATAGCCCGAGGAGGCGAGGGCAAACACGGTCTTCAGTCTGCCCAGCTTGATTACCCATTCACAAGCTCCGTGCAAAATACCAGGTCTCTGAAACTTACTGGCTAACATGTTCTATTCCTCACGGCTGGTGCATGGAGCAGCACTCCCCTAAAACGCACTA